>CAUTGT010000007.1:0-15839 GCA_963537735.1 uncultured Actinomycetaceae bacterium
AGCTTCGCCTCCAGGGACGAGGCCTCGGCCCGCAGGCGCTCCAGCTTGCGTTCGATGCGGGCCACTTCCTTCTTGGCCGCGCGCCGCGCCGCAGCGTCACTCACGCCGCCGCGAGCGCTCCCCTGCCCCGCACTGTCCTCGCCCGAGGAGGCGTCCGCGGAGGGTGCGGTCGAGCGGGAAGCGGAGCCGGCCTCGTCGGCGCGAGAGGACGAACCAAACGCCCCGACGTCGCCGGAGGCGCGCATCTGCAAGTACTGTTCGACGCCGCCGGGCAGGGCGCGGACCTGGCCGTCGCCGAGGAGGGCCACCTGGTGGTCGGTGACCCGCTCGAGGAGGTAGCGATCGTGGGAGACGACGACGAGGGTGCCCGGGAACGTGTCGAGCAGGTCCTCCATCGAGGCCAGGGTGTCGGTGTCGAGGTCGTTCGTGGGCTCGTCGAGGAGCAGCACGTTCGGCTGGCTCATGAGCAGGCGCATGAGCTGGAGGCGTCGGCGCTCACCACCGGAGATCTCGCTGATGCGCGTGTATGCGCGGGCGCGCGTGAATCCCATGCGCTCCGTCATCTGCGAGGCGCTGACCTCCTTGCCGTCCACGACGACGGTCTGGGCAACATCGGCAACGGCCTCGACGACGCGCATGTCGGCCAGGGCGTCGAGCTCGTGCGTGTCCTGGGAAAGGGTGGCAACCTGGACGGTCTTGCCGCGCTTGACGCGCCCCGAGGTGGGCTCGAGGTCGCCGCGCAGCAGGTTGAGAATCGTCGTCTTGCCGGCGCCATTGACGCCGACGATACCGACGCGCTCAGCGGGGGCGAGGCGCCACGTGACGCCCTCGAGGATGTCCAGGCGCGAGCCGTCGGGGCGCGTGAAGGACACGGAGACGTCCTCGAGGTCGATGACATCCTTGCCCAGGCGCGCGGTCGCCATCTTCACCAACTCGACGGTGTCGCGCGGCGGTGGCACGTCGGCGATGAGGGCCTCGGCGGCGGCGATATGGAACTTCGGCTTCGAGGTGCGGGCGGGTGCCCCGCGGCGCAGCCACGCGAGCTCCTTGGTGAGCAGGTTGGCGCGCTTGGCGGCGGCCACGTCCGCCTGGCGCATACGCTCGGCGCGGGCCAGCGTGTAGGCGGCATAGGAGCCGTCGTAGATTTCAACGTGCCCGGCGATCTGCGGGCGGTCGCCGCCCGGGTCGACGCCGGGGACGACCTCCCAGATGTGCTCGCACACGGCGTCGAGGAACCAGCGGTCGTGGGTGACTGCCAGGAGTGCGCCTGACGCGCCGGGGCGGGCGAATCGGGCGTTCAGGTGCGCGGCCAGCCAGGCCACGCCCTCGACGTCGAGGTGGTTGGTGGGCTCGTCCAGGCACACGATGTCGGCGGTGGCCGCGAGGACTCGGGCGAGCGCAACGCGGCGGCGCTGACCGCCCGACAGCGTGCCGACGAGGGCGGCGGGGTTGATGTCGGCGAGGAGTCCGGCGTGGATGTCGCGCACGGCCGGGTCGGACGCCCACTCGTACTCCTCCATGCCGGGGTGAACGGCCTGAATGACGGTGTCCTCGGGGTTGAGGGTGTCCGCCTGGGTGAGGACGGCGACGCGTACACCGTCGCGGCGGGTCACCACTCCCCCGTCGGGTTCCTGCGTGCCGGCGACGATGCGCAGGAGCGTGGACTTTCCCGCGCCGTTGGGGCCGAGGATACCGACGCGGCTGCCATCGTCGAGGCCGACCGTGACCCCTTCGAGGAGCTTACGGGAGCCAGCGAGGGCTCCGACGTTTTGGGTTCCGAGCAGGTGCGCCATCAGATGGCCTCCGTCGATTCGATGCGGGCACCGCAGGCGGGCCCGTGGGTGGGGATCGCGCGCGCGACCGTGGGCGCGCCGCTGAGGGTGGCTGCGAGGGCTTGGGCGTGCTCAGCGTCGCGCGCGAGGGCTGCGACGGTCGGGCCGGATCCGGACAGGGTGACGGCCAGGGCTCCCGCATCCTTCGCGGCACCGATAGTCTCGGCCAGCTCGGGGCGCAGGCGCAGGGCGGGTGCCTGCAGGTCGTTGACGAGGCAGTGGCCCAGTTCCTCGGGTTCCCCGCACAGGGCAGCGACTTCCTCGGGCGTGGGTTCGGCGAGGGCGGGTGCGCTGGCCGCGTCGACTCTATCGAACTCGCGGAACACCTCGGGGGTGGACAGGCCCTCGTGGGACAGGAGCATCACCCAGTGGTGGCGGCCCTCCTCGTCCCCTTCACGCAGGACGCTCATGTGGTCTCCGCGCCCGGTTCCCAGCGCAATGCCACCCGCCAGGCACGCGGGGACGTCTGCGCCCAGCGAGCGGCCGATCGCCTGCAGCTGCTCGTCGCCCAGGCCCAGCTCCCACAGCTCATTGCAGGCCACCAGGGCGGCGGCCGCGTCGGCGGAGCCTCCGGCCATGCCGCCGGCGACGGGGACGCGCTTGTCGACGCGGATGCTCAGGCCAGCGGCGGTAGACGCCCAGGGGCCCGCGGCGGCGAGGCGCTGGAGGACGCGCGCGGCGCGCACAGCCAGGTGGGTCTGCGGGTCGAGGTCCGCCATGGCGCGGGTCGTGACCTCGTCGATGCTGCCGTCGGGCAGGTACGCGATCGTCTCGACGCGCACGCCGGGCGTCTTCGAGGTGCGCACGGTGACGGTTTCGCGCAGATTCAGGGCCTCGAAGACCGTGACGAGGGGGTGGTAGCCGTCGGGCGTGGGCGCGCCGACGCGCAGGGTCAGGTTGACTTTTCCGGGCGCACTGGCGCGCACTTCACGCATGGCGTTCCTTCTTCCTACCGCTTGTCTGACCGACGGCCTTCAGCGGGCCGCGGTCGACGCCGCGAGGGTGCCGTTGGCGCGGGCCTCGATGACGGCGCGTCCCAGCTCGACGAACTCATCGATCGAGAGGGTCTCGCCGCGGCGCGTCGGGTCGATGCCGGCGGCCGACAGGAGGGCTTCGGAGGCCTCGGGGCCGCCCGCCCAGTTCTTGAGGGCCGCACGCAGGGTCTTGCGGCGCTGGCCGAAGGCCACGTCGGTGACCTCGAAGGTGGCGCGGCGCAGCTCGTCGTCGCCGCGCGGGGTCTCCAGGCGCGTCAGGCGCACGAGGGCGCTATCGACGCCGGGCACGGGCCAGAACACGGAGCGGCCGATGGTCCCGGCGCGCTCCACCGAGCCGTACCAGGAGGCCTTCACGGAGGGCACGCCGTAGGTGCGCGATCCGGGGCCGGCGGCCAGGCGGTCCGCGACCTCAGCCTGGACCATGACGACGACGCCCTGGACGGAGGGGAAGGCCTCAAGCATGTTGAGCAGAACCGGCACGGCCACGTTGTACGGCAGGTTCGCGACGAGCTTGGTGGGGGCAGGCCAGTCCACACCGAAGTCATCGACGCCGCTGATTTCCGTAGCGTCCATGGTGACGACGTGGAAGCGGTCGGCGGCCTCGCTCATGCGGGCGCGCACGGTCTCGGGCAGGGCTGCGGCCAGGGGCGGGTCGATCTCGACGGCACGCACGCGCGCGCCGACTTCCAGGAGCGCGAGCGTCAGGGAACCCAGGCCCGGGCCGACCTCGACGACCTCGTCACCCGCTTCGACGCCACCGGCTGCGACGATCTTGCGCACCGTGCCCGCGTCGTGCACGAAGTTCTGGCCGAGCACCTTGGTGGGGCGGATACCGAGCGCCTCGGAGATGGCCTTGACTTCAAGGGGGCCGAGCAGGCCCGTCTCGGAGGGGACGGCTCCCTCGGGCAGGGTCGGGTCGAGGCGGCGGCGCGTGTCGCGCTGGTTACGGGGGCTGGAGGATCGGCTCACGCTGGCAAGTCTAGTGCACGGGGCCGACGAGGCCGGGGCTGGGGGCACTGTGAGGCTCGGAGCGTCACGGGGCGGGCGGAGGCGGCAGGACGACGCGCACCTCGTACTTGCTGGCCTGCTCACCCAGAACGGCGTTGACCTGCTTCTTCACGACGTCTTCCAAACGCCCCTGCGCCTTGTCAAGCAGGCCCTTGGAGACAGCCTCGTCTGCTGCAGCGGCTTCCCGATCCGCCAGGAATGTGGTGACCTCTCCGACCTCGATCTGGTTCACGATGGAGAAAGACTGGTCGTAGGTCTCGACCGAGGCAGGGTCGATGGACGCGGAGAGAATTTCGACGGCAGGCACGGTCACGGTCACGACGTGATTCGCCTCGTCAACCTCGACTTGAATGCGGCTGACGTCGGCCACTCCGGCCTTCACCTCTCCCGAATACGTGATGAGGTAATGGGAGCTTGTGCCCGGCACTTCCATGCCGAACACCTTGGTTCCCTCCTCAGAGTATTTCCCCACCTGGGTGAAGTTGTAGGACTCGGTGGCAAGTTCACCAATGTCCGCGAAAGAGTTTTTCACGAGAGTCGTGTCAACGGTAACGACAGGTTCCGCGCCCTGGTCCCCGGACCCGACGCCGAATACCGGGGCAGCCTTCATGCCACCGGCGAATCCTGCACCTGCGATCACCACAGACGCAACCAACTTAGCAACGGTGGAATAACCCATGACGACCTCACTGACACAACCGCGATGAATATTAGGTAACCTTCATGGGGATTGTAGGGGAAGTGTCAAGGCGATACAACAGCGGTGCCACGCAGATAGGTTACGCCCATCCGGATAGGTTGCACGCTTCCGGATAGGTTAGCCACATCCGGATAGGTTAATAAGCTATCCGGATGCTCGTTACCTATCCAGATGTTCGTTACCTATCCGGATGTTCGTTACCTATCCGGATGAGCTCGCTCTGAGAGCCACCACACCAGCGCGCCCACAAGCACAACCACCACACCAGCGCGAGCCCACCCGCGCACCGGCAAAAAAGCCGGGTCCGACAACCTTCGTTGCCAGACCCGGCCCTCACAAGCTCTCAGGCTTAGTACCAGCCCACGGCGTTGGAGTGCGCCCAGGCGGAGCAGGGTGTGCCGTAGCGGCCCTTGATGTAGCCGATGCCCCAGTTGATCTGGGTGATCGGGTTGGTACGCCAGTCAGCACCGGCCGAGGCCATCTTGGAGCCCGGCAGCGACTGCGGGATGCCGTACGCACCCGACGAGGCGTTCTCAGCGTAGGGGTTCCACTGCGACTCGCGGTTCCACAGGAGGATCAGGCACTGGTACTCGCTGTCGCCCCAGCCCTGGGCTGCGACGAGGGGCTTGGCCAGTGAACGCGGGTCCTCGCCGGAGTAGGTGGTCGGGACGGCGCCCGCAGCGGCAGCGGCAGCGGCGGCTGCGGCAGCGGTGGCGGAGTCAGTGTTCTTCGTGTCGGCTGCGATCACGGCGATCTCTTCCTTCGTGGAGATCGTGCCGAGCTTCGCGCGGTAGCGCACGGAGGTCGTGCCGTCCGCCTCGACCTTCTCCTCGAGAGTGGCCTTCGGGTCGATGCCTGCGGCGACGAGGGCGGCCGGCGTGGCCTCCTTCGTACCCTCACTGCGCACCTGGGTCACGGGCTGGGACGTGGAGTGCTCGGTAATCGGCACGGAGGTCAGGACCTCGTCGCCCTTCTTCTCCTGCCACACGGTCCACGTGGTCGCGCCGTTGACGCCGGCAGTCGTCACCTGGGATTCGCCGACGAAGAGGTCGGAGCTGGTCGTCGTCGTCTCACTGAAGGGGATCTCGACGGTCTCGGTGGCCTCACCGCGGGTCACGCGGCTGACGTTGATCGACAGCTCGCCGGCCTCGCCCGTCGTGACGTTCACACGGTCGAGGGGGTGCACGGAAACGCCGGAGGCTTCGAGGATCGCGCGGGCGTCCTGCCCGGGACGTGCGGCGACCTCGCGCGTCGTGCCGTCCACCGTGACGACGACGTTGCGAGCGCGCGACACGAGCGGGGTGAGCTCATCACGCGACGAGGAACGGTCAGCGGCGAGGCTGACGGCCGAGCCCAGCGGAGCGGCGTCCGCGAGGATCGCATCGGCCGACGAGGCCGTGGTCCACAGGGTACGGGTCTGACCGTCGACGGTCACCGTGTACGGCTTGGAGGTGCGCACGACGATCGTGTCGCCATCGCGCACGGCCTCGCCGGTGCCGGGCTGAACGAGGTCGTTGCTGCCAACGCTCACGCCCGCGGCATGCAGCGCGTCGCCGACGGTGTTACCCCAGGAGGTCACGGGGCGCGAGACGCCGTTGACCTCGAGCATGACGGACGTATGCGAGGAGGCGACACCGACGCCGGCAACGCCGAGGACACCCGCCGAGGCGAGGGTGGCGACGCCAAGGACGATGCGCGGGGAAGGCGCGAAGGAACGCACGTGGGCGCCCAGGACGTGCAGGGCGCTTGCGGCGGACGCACTCAGGGAGGTGCTCAGGTGGTGGTTCACGATTCTCCAGTTACTCGCTATCGATACTGCCGGTCAGCTTAACGTGCACGCACGCGGGCGCGCCAGGGTCTGGCCACGCCCGCGTGCAATGTCACGTCAGACGAGGCCCAGCTTGTAGGCGCAGCCCCACTGGCCCCAACCGGAGCGCTGCTGGAGCATGCGCGCACGCATGGTCTGCTCCTCCACGGAGGCGTCGGAGGGCAGGCCGGAGCCGCCCACGGAACGCCACGTCGGCAGAGAGAACTGGTACATGCCGTAGTAGCCGTTGCCCGTGTTGATCGACGGGTTGCCACCGGACTCGCACTGGGCGATGGCCGCCCAGATCGAAGCGTCGTCGCCGGAGACGGCGGCGGGAGCAGAAGCAGACGAACCAGACGAGGAGGAGCCCGAAGAAGCGGACGAGGAGGACGAGCTGGACGACGTATCCTCAGCCTTCTTCGCCTTCGTGCCCTTGGAGACGATGCGCTTGGTGGGCTCGGTGCGGGTCGTGGACAGGACGGCGGAGACGGTGACGTTGCCGTCGATGGTCTCCTGGTAGGTCTCGGTCACCTCGGAGCCGGCAGCGCCTTCCTGCACGGTCTTCTCGGTACCCTCTTCGGCCTCGGCATCCTCACGCTCTTCGGTCTCGTACGGGATCTCGGTCGTGGAGGAAACGGTGCCGCGCACGACGCGCGCAACCCGCAGGGTGGCATCGCCGCCGTTGTTCTCGAGGGTCACACGGTCGATCGGACCGGCGCTGACGCCCGCCTTCTCGAGGATCGCGGTCGTGCCCTCGTCGGAGGAGACGACGACGTCCGTCGTGGTGCCGTCGGCGACGACGTGGACGGTCTGGCCGGCCTCGGCGACGGGCATCTCGGCGCGGGTGTAGGAGCGGTCGGCCGCCATGGACGCAGCGGAGGCCGGCAGGGCCGAGAGCACGCCAGAAATCGACGAGGCCGTGGACCACGCCGTGGTCTGGTTGCCGTCGACCGTCACGTCGTACTCGGTCGCGGTGCGCACGACGACGGTGTCACCGCTCGCGACGGTCTGGTTGGAGGCGGGGGCGACGAGGTCGTGGTCGCCGACGGTCACGCCCGCGCTGTGCAGAGCATCGCCTGCGGTCGTGAAGAAGCCTGAGACATCGCGGGTCACGCCGTCAACTTCGACGGTGACGTGGCGATAGGAGGTGCCGATGGCAGTGGCCGCGGTGCCGGTCACGACAAGGGCCGTCGCGGCTGCGACGGAAATGACGGTTGTACGAGAGGGCTGAAAGCTCACGTGTCTCCAGACTTTGTAGGTTCCGTTTCAGGGCCGCGCCGACGCATCCCCGCGGACTGCGGGCGCATCAGACGGGCAGGCCAATTCGGACTGACACACCCACCGTAACCAATTTGTTACCTTCGCGCGACCACTTTGACGCAATTCACCAGTCAGAGAACGCGCGCGGGAAGGTCGTGCGAGGCCTGATAACCCGCGCTCGTCACAGGAGAGATGCCCTCACCAGGTGCCGTAGACCGCCTCGGTGTTCGCCCGCAGCTGGTCGCACGCAGCCGCCTCGCTGACGCCCCACTGATCCGCAATGAAACGCACGGTGTGCGCCATGACGTACGAGGCGTTAGGACAGCCACGCCACGGCACGGGCGTCAGGTACGGGGCGTCGGTCTCGACGAGGACGAGCTCGCGCGGAAGGACCGCGAGCGCGGCGCGCAGGTCGGAGTTCGCGGGGTATGTGATGGGGCCGGCGAAGGAGGCGTACCATCCGCGCTCGGCGAGGTGCTGCGCCATCGCCGCGTCCCCCGAGTAGCAGTGGAAGACGATGCGCTGGTCCGCGCTCGCACGCTCGTCGAGAATCGCGAGGGTGTCCTCGTGGGCGTCGCGGTCGTGGATCTGTAGGGGGAGGCCGGCGCGCTGCGCCATGTCGATGTGCGCGCGGAAGGACCCCTTCTGCGCCTCGCGGCCCGGGTCGGCCGTGCGGAAATAATCCAGACCGCTCTCCCCCACCGCGACGACCATCGGATCGTCCAGCCGAGCCTCGACGGCAGCCAGGGCCTCGTCGAGGGGCACGTGGTAGTCGCGCACGACGGGGACCAGACCGTCGGGCGAAGGATCCGCACAGCCCGCGTGCAGGGCCGCCTCGTTGGGGTGGATCGCGATCGCGACGCGCACGCCCTCGTGAGTGCGCGCCAGCTCGATCATCGGGTCGAAGTCGGGCAGCTCGCAGGCGCTCGAAATCATCCGGGTGACGCCCACCTCGCGGGCACGCTCCAGCTGTTCCTCGAGGCTGAGCGCCACGCCCTCGCGCCGGGGGATCTCGCCGACGTGGGTGGGCAGGTGGGTGTGGTTGTCCACCACGGGCGCCGCCAGGGGCGCGGGCGCGTCGGGCCAGGGACGAGGCTTACGCGGGCTCATGCGAGGGCAGTGACCTTTCGGGGAGGGACGGGAACGAGGCGGGCGCGCGTCAGCGGGCGAGCACGACGCCGCGGGCGACCTCCTCGACGACATCGTCGCCGAGGAGGAGGCGGACGATTTCGAGGCCGAGCTCCAGGGAGGTGCCGGCGCCGCGGCTGGTGATGATCTGCTCGTCGACGACGACCGGGTTCTCGTGGACGATCGCGCCGCCCTCGGCGATGGCCTTGACGAACGCGGGGTTCGCGGTCGCGTGGCGGCCGTCGAGGACGCCCAGCTCGGACAGGATCGAGGGGGCCGCGCAGATCGCTGCGATGGGCTGGGACGTGTCGGAGCGGCGCAGCACCTCGGCCTGGATCGCGGGCGTGCCCTTCAGGCCCAGGGTGCCGGGCATGCCGCCGGGCAGGAAGAGGACGGTGTAGGTGGACAGGTCCACGTCCTCGAGCATGAGGTCGGCGACGACGCGGATGCCGTGCGAGCTGGTCACGTGGCGGGCTTCGGTCACGGAGATCAGGTCGGAGCGCACGCCGGCGCGGTACAGGACGTCGGCGACGGCCAGGGCCTCGACCTCTTCGAAGCCATCGGCCAGCATGATGGCGACGGTGGCGTCGGTGGCAAGCTTCTCGGGAGTGGGCATGGTTCCTCTTTCCTCGGGGCTACTGAAACGAGCGTTACGTCCAGGTTAGCGCAGCCGCGCGTGCCCCGTGGACGCGCCACGGCCTCGTCCCACAGGGGACGAGGCCGCGTGCGTCACTCGGAGCGCAGGGCTTCGACCGGGTCCTGGCGCGAGGCGCGCGAGGCCGGGATAATGCCCGCGATCACGGTCAGGCCGACGGACACCGCGATGAGGGTCAGGGCCGTGAGCGGCGAGAGCTGGGCAATGTTCTCCACGTTGAACGAGGAGTACGCGATGCCGTTCGCAACCGCACACAGTCCGTAGGTGACGCCCACGCCGATCAGGCCCGCCAAGAGGCCTTCGATGACGGTCTCGGCGTTGAACACGCGGGACACGTCGCCCTTCGAGGCGCCGATCGAACGCAGGATGCCGATCTCTTTGCGCCGCTCGAGCACCGAAATGTAGGTGATGATCGAAATCATGATCGACGAGACCACCAGCGAGATCGACACGAAGGCGATGAGCAGCCAGGAGATGATGTCGACGATCTTGGTCACCGAGCTCATGAGCGCGCCCATGACGTCGGAGTAGGTGATGACCTTGTCGGTCGCGCCCGCCGCTTTGTTGTCGGCGTTGTAGGTGTCCAGGGCGGCCTTCACCTTGTCCTTGTCCGCGAAGGACTTGGGGTAGATGGAGATGTTCGACGGGGAGGCGATATCCGCCCATCCCAGGTTCCTCAGGTTCGTCTCGAGAGTCGGCACGTTCGTGGAGAACATGGTCGCCATGAGGGCCGCGAGGGACTTCTCGTCCACGTTGGACTGGAAGGCCTCGGCGAAGGCCTGCGGGTCCATGGAGAAGGCGCTCGACATGTTGGTGGCGAACTGCTCCATGGTGGAGCCGATCTGCTCGCCGATCGCGGTCGACAGCTGCGTCATCATCGAGGTCATCGCGTTCGTCATGGCTTCCTGCATGACCTGGCCGATGACGGCGCTCACGCCCTGCGTGAGGGTGGTTCCCAGCTGGGCGGCGATCTGCGTGGAGATCGCGTTCATGACCTGAGTGGAGATGTCGGTGCCGATCTGGGCCAGGGCGGGGTCCTCACCGAGGGCCTTCGTTAGGTTGGCGGCGAGCTTGTCGGAGTCGACGACCTGGTCGGAGGAGACGGCCGCGCGCAGCTGCTCGAGCACCTCGGGCTGGGAGAAGTACGCCGAGGCCAGGGTCGCGAAGTCGGTCGTTCCGCCCGCCTCGATCTGCTCGCGGGCGTAGTCCTGGAACCCCTGGGCGATCTGGGAGGCCTGGGCGCTCAGGTAGTCGGCCGCGCCATCCTTGACGGCACCGTCGGCCAGGGCCGAGCGGATGATCGTCTGGAAGTCGACGTTGGCCAGCTGCGGCAGGTCCTTGCTCAGCTCTCCGAAGTCAAGGCCGGACAGGTCGAAGGCCATGCCGGACTGGGCGCCAGACTGCGCGGCGAGGGCCGACAGGTCGATGGTCGACAGGTCCAGGCCCGACATGTCGAGGTTGGAGAAGTCGAGGCCGGACAAGTCGAGGCCGGAAAAGTCCAGGCCCGACAGGTCCATCTGCATCTTGTTGGGGTCGATCTGGAAGGCGGCGGAGAGCTTGGACTCATCCACCGTGAACAGGGAGGACATGTCGAAGCCGCCGGACTGGCTCTTCTGGTTGTCCGCCAGTTCCTTGAAGGTCTTGCCGGTGAAGACATCGACGTCGGGCTTGGCGCGCTGGGCCTTGACGATCGGGCTGGCCGCCGCCTCCTCGATGATCTGGTAGGTCAGGGCGGGCGTGTAGGCGATGCCCTGACGCAGGGCGCCGCCCTTGTCGGAGTTGGGCTTGACGATGCCGGAGATCGTCAGCTGCTGGCCGCCGTCCACGAGCTTCTTCATGTAGTCCGCGTCGGAGGAGCGGTCGGTCCAGACCTTGTAGGTGTCGTCCCACGTGTACTTGTCGAAGGCGTTGACGCGACGGAAGGTCGTGCCCAGGATCGCGGAGTAGTCGTAGGTCGCGGCACTGGCCCCGGACTGCGCGCCCGACTGTGCCCCGGACTGGCTCTTACCCCCCAGGGCACCCTGGTAGTACTGGCGCATCAGGTCATCGAACTCCTTGTGGTCCTTGAGACCCAGGGTGTATTCGAAGAGGTTGGGGATGTTGCCGTCCTCATCCAGGACCAGGACGACCTGGTTCGCACCGCTCGGCCAGGAGCCGGCAACCACGTCGTACGCGGAGGTGTACAGCGAGGAGGTCGCGGGCATCTGGTAGAAGGCATTCGTCTCCATCATCGACCCGAAGGCCCCGGAACCGAAACCGGCTTCCATCTGCTTCATCGACTGGTCGGGGCTGACCTGCACGGTCGCCTTGGACGTGTCGGACTGGTAGATCTGCGGGACGATGTCGTAGTCGTACTCGATCGCGTTGACCATCGTGTTGATGTCGCCGCCGTTGTTGTCCAGGTAGGTCTTGAGGGAGGCCAGGTCGTTGGTCTTCGCGTCGCGGATCGTGTCGGCGAAGGTGCGCAGCTTAGAGACGCCGACCTTGCCGTCGGGCGCGGGCTGGGAGTCCTTCGAGTCCGAGGCCGACACGGACAGCGCGGCCGTCATGTCGATGCCCGTTTTCTGGATCGTCAGCGGATACGCGCCCAGCGTTTCCTCTTCGGTTTTGGCGATATAGGCATTGGTTCCGTTGGCCAGCGCGAGGATCGCGGCGATACCGATGATGCCGATGGACCCCGCGAAGGAGGTCATGAGGGTGCGGCCCTTCTTCGTCATCAGGTTGTTGGCCGACAGGGACAGGGCCGTTAGGAAGCCCATCGAGGTGCGGCGCGCGGGCTTAGCCTCGCGGCGGTCTTCGGCGGTCGGCACGAAAGGATCGGAGTCGGCGACGATGCAGCCGTCAGCCAGCTCAACGATGCGGGTCGCGTACTGGTGGGCCAGCTCGGGGTTGTGCGTCACCATGATGACGAGGCGGTCGCGGGCCACGTCGCGCAGCAGGTCCATGACCTGCACGCTCGTCTTGGAGTCGAGGGCGCCGGTGGGCTCGTCGGCCAGCAGGATTTCGGGGTCGTTGATGAGGGCGCGCGCGATGGCGACGCGCTGCATCTGGCCACCCGACATCTGCGACGGCTTCTTGTGGACGTGTTCCTTCAGGCCGACGCGCTCGAGGGCGTCGAGGGCGCGCTTGCGGCGCTCGGAGCGCGAGACGCCCGACAGGGTCAGAGCCAGCTCGACGTTCGCCAGGACGCTCTGGTGCGGGATCAGGTTGTAGGCCTGGAAGACGAAGCCGATGCGGTTGTTGCGGTAGGCGTCCCAGTCGCGGGCCTTGTAGTCCTTCGTCGAAATGCCGTCGATGACCAGGTCGCCGCTCTGGAAGCGGTCGAGGCCGCCGATGACGTTGAGCATCGTCGTCTTGCCGGAGCCTGACTGGCCCAGCACGGCCACAAACTCGTTGTCGCGGAACGCCACGGAGACCTTGTTGAGCGCCACCTGCACGAGGTTGGCGGTCTGATAGGCCTTGACGATCTCCTTGAGCTCTAGCACGCTTTATCCTCACATCTGCTGTTGATTCCGCATACAAGTCTAGGCGAGCGATCACCACACAAGACCGCACCTGTTCACTGACTGACCCCTGATCGTCCCCTGACAAGCCCCTGAAGTCGTATCTGCCACGTCACATCGCGGTCCCCAAAACCCAGCCCGGGCCTCGTTCATCGAACGGCCTGCAGGGGCGCGCGAGACCGAGCGGCTAGACTGATCCCATGACCGACCTCACCCAGATTCCCGTGCCCAACGAAGGGCCAATCACTGACAAAGTCAAGGAAATCTACGAGCGCTCCTTCCCGCCCGAGGAGCAGATCCCGATGCCCGAGCTGCGACGCAGCGCCGAGCGCGACGATGTCGATTTCCTCGCGTGGATCGATCCATCCCTGCCCGCGGGCGAGGACGGGGCCGGCAACGTGGTCGCCCTGACCTTCTCCTTCGTCTTCCCCGACCTGTTCTACCTGGGTTTCCTCGCGGTGGACGGGCGCACGCGCAGCGCGGGCTACGGCTCGCGCATCCTCACCCACTTCCGCGAGCGCTACGGCGACGTGCCGCAGCTGCTCGAGATCGAGCCGGTCGTGCGCGAGGCCGGGAACTACCAGCAGCGTCTGCGTCGCCTGAAGTTCTACGAGCGCAACGGTTTCACGGTGACGAACATGCTCACGCACGAGGCCGACCAGACCTACCGGGTCCTGGCGCGCGACGGGATCGTGAGCCCGCAGCGCCTGGAGGAGGCGCTCAATTCGGTGACCGACGACCCGGCGTACGCGTCACGGGTGACGACGGACTAACGCCCTCCCCGGGGTCAGTGGCCGACGCCGCTGCTGGAGACCAGGAGGATTTCCTCGTTGTCGAGTCGGGCGAGCGCACCTTCTAGGGCCGCCGAGGAGAAGATACCCTCGTCGCGGGCCTGCAGGAGAGCGTCACGCTGAGCGTGGATGGCCTCCAGCGCGAGTTCACGGATCTGGTCTCGCGTGAAGGAACGCTCAACCTCCTCCTCACTCAAGTCGACAGTGCCGTGGCCGTCGTCGTCCGCCTCGCTCGCGGAAGCCGCGGCCTGGGTGGTGGCGTCCTGCAGGATGTCGGTGAGGACGCGGTCAGCGGCGTGCGCAGTCCGCGCTTGCTCCCCCGTGGCCTCGTCAGTAAGGGCATGTCCCAGCCGGGAGAGTGTGCGCGAGACACCCGCGGAGAGCAGGGTCTTGCCGTCGACCTCGTGGATAGCCTGCGCGAGGGCCGTATCCACCAGCGCGGAGCCCATCACCTTCAGGAGCCGTGCACGCTCCTCCTCGGTAATATCTCCCGTTGCCATCTGCGGTTTCACGAGACGAATCAGCGCCGGCAGGGTCAGGCCCTGGATGACGAGAGCGCCGGCCGCGATGAACAGCGCGATCGAGAGCAGGAGCGCACGCATCGGAGCGTGCGTCGAGATTGTCTGCGCGGCCGCCAGGGTGATCGCGCCGCGCATGCCCGCCCAGACGATGACACTACCCTCGCGCGGGCCCAGCGGTTCGTTCTCGAAGTAATCCAGGTCGGATCCGCGCATGGCGTTGCGGCGCGCGCGACGCTTGAGACGGCGACGATAGAGGTTGAGCGCCTCTTCCCAGCGTTCGGGACTCAGATCGCGGGCCTCGAGCATGTCGGCATCGACCTCACTCGCCTTGTGCATGCGCTTCTCGAAACGCTCGATGCGCGCGGCCTCGGCCTCGTAGCGCCGCTGTCGGCGCTTGTGCCGGTGGTCCAGCCAGGTGAACATCAACGCGATGAAGACGGCTCGAATGACCATGATGAGCGTGCCGAGGGTGAGGGCGAGGAAGGCGGCGAAGGCCAAGCCACCGGAGAACGCGGCGGTCTCCTCGACAATGCCGAAGGCCTGCAGGCCCATCGTCAGGAAGATCCCGCTCTCCAAGACGAGCGTCATGGTCTGCCAGTTCTGCTGGGAGAATCGCCTGTTCATCGCGGAGATCGTGGCGGCACGGCGACGCGAGACGACCAGGCCGGCGACGACGGCGGCGACGAGGCCGGAGCCTCCCAGGTGCTCGGCGGGAATCGAGGCAATGAAAGGCATCGTGAACGAGAAGACTGTATCGGCCAAGGGCTCCTTGATGAGGGCGCGCAGGCGCACGCCGACCTCGCCAACGACCCAGCCAATCGCAGCTGCGATACCGAGCGCAAGAGCGACCTTGCCGATGAGCAGGCCCGGATTGAGGGCATGTTCGTCGGCGGCGAGGCCGGCGCTCATCGCTGCGGAGAGCAGAACCAGCGAGGTCGCGTCGTTGAAGAGGCCCTCGCCTTCGAGCACGGTGATGATGCGGTGGGAGACACCGGAGCGTTTCGCGATCGAGATGGCGACCGCGTCGGTTGGCGACAGGACCGCACCCAGTGCGACGCCCCAGGGCAGGGAGATCGCGGGGACCAGCCAGTTGATAACGAAGCCGACCGCGAAGGCGGAGAGGAACACGAGGGGGATCGCGAGCATCGCGACGGCGTGCATCTCGCGCCGGAAGTCCATGGTCGGCATACGCACAGCCGCCGAGAATAGCAGCGGCGGCAGCACCATCTCGAGGATGATGTGCGGCTCGATCTCGATGGCCCCCACCTGCGGCAAGAACCCAATCGCCAGGCCGACGGCCAGCAGGATCAGGGGGGATGCCACGCGCACCTTGGGCGCGACGAATTGGCATGCTACGATGATGAGCATTCCGGCCACGGCGATAAGAAGGGGTTCCACAGATCAATTGTATTGCGAGCAACCCCACCGGCGTCGTTGCCATCTCACCGCATCAACTACGCGCGCCGCGAACTCGCGTGGAGCACCACACCCACCGGCCTGCCTTCCGCACCAGTCTCGGATGTCAAACAGATCCAAACGCACAGAGCCGGTTCTACCATTAACACATAGGTTCAAGGAGGTTCTCATGACCGCTTACGACCACTCGTCGGGGTACACCTACGGCACCGATGCCGTCCCC
>CAUTGT010000008.1:0-14444 GCA_963537735.1 uncultured Actinomycetaceae bacterium
TGCAGGAGCTGACGCTGAAGGTTCGACACCTCGACCACGTCAGAATCGCAGATGCCGATCGTGCCGACGCCCGCCGCCGTCAAGTACAGGAGGACGGGGGAGCCGAGGCCGCCCGCGCCCACCACGAGCACGCGCGCGGCTGCCAGGCGCGCCTGGCCGGCCTCGCCAATGCCGGACACCAGCCAGTTGCGACGGAAACGCTCCAGCGCGGGATCCCCGGCCTCGTACGGGACGGGCTGATTGATCAGCGGAAGCGCGACGGTGCGCCTAGAGACGGCCGCATCACGGGAAAAAGGATCGCCAATCGTCATCTCACAGGCCCGACCAGTTGTGAGAACCGTCAGTCAATTCCTGCTTCTTCCAGATCGGGAGCTTCGCCTTCACATCCTCGACAATGGCCTCGACCGCGCGGAATGCCTGCGCACGATGCTCCGCGGCGACGGCGACGACCATCGCGTCCTCGCCGATCTCCAAATGCCCCACACGGTGCCACGCGACAATGCGATGCACACCCGGACGATCCTTGAATTCCACGACGATGTCCCGCAGAATCTGCTGCGACGAGGGGTGCGAAGAATACTCGATCGCATCCACGCTCTCTCCGCCGTCATGGTTACGCACCACCCCAATAAATGACGCCACAGCACCGCACGTATCCCGACGCGCGCTATCTATCAGCGCGCCGGTATCCAGCGGCTCATCGGTGATGCCGGTTGCAATCTCAGCTGACATGGGATCCTCCAGGGACGGGAGTGCCTTCCCCTCCATCTTACGCGGGAGTGGTCAGGATTGTTTTACAACCCTGACCACCCCACACGAATGACTAAAAAATCTCACCCGCCAGCGAACGGAGGCAACACGTCGACGCGCGCGCCGGGCGCGAGCTCAGCGTCCAGACGGGCCGAGCGCTCGTTGACCAGGTAGCTCGACACAGCGAGGATTCGCTCCAGCTCGGGGCTCTCTGAGCTGAGCTGATCGATGAGTTCACCCAGAGTCGCGGGAGTCTCAGCGGAGGGCAGTTCGCGCATATACCCACCGGCCGCCTCGGCCGCGCCACCGAAGAAGTGAAGGGTCGTCGACAGCGGCTTCGGATTCGCCTCGTCGAGCCGTCGAATATAGACAGTCAGGCGCAGAGGATCGGAAGGATCCGTCTCCAGTGACCAGGTGGCAAATCCGGTCGCCGTCCGCTCGAACACACGCTCGACGATGCCGCGGCGCAGCTCGAGGGCCAGGTCGTCGGGGGTACCCGGCTCGGTGAACGGGCAGGCCGTCAGCACGACAGCCATCGGATCGGTGTCGTGCGGGACAGACGCGAAACCCATGGCGTTCATAAACAGGCGCACCTTGCCCAGGTGCGACGCGATGTTGAAGGTGTCGCGCACGGGGCGACGGTGCGCGTTGTGGCTGTGATCAGGCACCGCCATCGTCTCGAGGGCGGCGTCCGCCCAACGCGAGCCGATCTCACGCACCGAGGCCGCCGGGTCAGCCGCATCAACGCGCAGCCATGCCAGCAGCGAGGAGGTGAGCTGGTGCAGCATCTGCGCAGCAAACGAAGGATCCGCCGGGGTCATCGTCGAATAGCCCAGCGCGGGTCGACCTCGACCGGATGAGGGAAGCTGCTGCTTTTCCACGAGGCCAAGGGTGAACAGGCCCTCGAGGGTCTCGCGCACGCTCGAGACGTGCAAGCCGGCTTCCTGAGCCAGCTCCGCCACGGTCACGGGCGTCGCATGGTGCGAAATGCGCTCCAAGAGCGCGTGCTGTGCCGGGGTCAACGCCGCCATTGCGGCGAGCGTTTCAGCCAGAGGCCGAGCACGGGAGGTATCGCTCATGACGTATCCTCTCTCTCCCTCATAATCAGTGGAAATACCCTTCATAGGCATCTCCATACGGCATTAAAGCTGTTACTTTACTTACAAAGCGCGCTTTATTCTACCCATCATAGACAGCCCCCCGCACGGCCAATACCAACAGTCGGTCGCATTACGCGGGGTCTAGCAGCGCATTCCTACAGGTGAGAACGCGGGAACCCCCGATAAAGAGGCAGGGGGCGAGCCCATGCTCACCCCCCGCCCCTGCCGATCACCACGCCACTGCCTCGCCTAGGAGCGAGGGACCGCGGCGGGCACGGCCATCGATCAGTCCGACATACCGCCGCGCGTGATCTCGTGCGTGCGGCGCTCGTCGCGCGACCGGTAGATCACCGGGGGACGCGCCACGTAGCCGACCGGCGCGCTCACCGCGTGCACGAGGCGCGTGAACGGCCAGATGCAGAAGAGCAGCAGGCCCGCGATGATGTGCAGCTTAAAGCTGAGGGGCACATCCACCATCAGGTGCGCCTGCGGGTGTAGATAGAAGATCGAGCGGAACCAGACGGAGATCGTCTCGCGATAGTCGTAGCCCTCGTGCCCACCGAGCACCTGGTTCAGCAGCGTCGCCGCGCCACCCAGGAGCACCGGGATCGCCAGCATCACGTAGGTGACGATGTCCATGCGGGTCGTCGCCACGCGGACCGACTTGACCACCAGGCGACGGTAGATCAGCAGCGCGAGGCCAACAATCGTCATGATTCCGGCGATAGTACCGGGGATCGTCGCCATCAGGTGGTAGACGTGCTGGGGCACACCGGCCGCCTCGGTCCAGGTCTTCGGGATCACGAGGCCGAGGATGTGGCCCAAGAACACGAAGAGAACGCCGAAGTGGAACAGCGGCGAGGCCCAGCGCAGGATGGTCGGCTCATTCCACTGCGAGGAACGAGACGTCCACCCGTACTGGTCGGTCTTGTAGCGCCACGCGAGGCCCACGATGAGGATCGCGAAGGACACGTACGGCAGGACCACCCACAGGGCAATGTCCAGGAAGGACAGCGACTGCGTCGCAGATGCTGACGCGGCATGCAAAAGTGCGGATTCCATGAACGTTACCGTCCCATCGTTGAATCGGAAGTCGGGAAGGGCGTCGCAGACAGATCGCCCACGCCCACCAGCTCGGTGGGCGGCCCCTGGCTAATGAGCTTACGGAAGCCCTCAATGGTCTTTTCGTCCGGCTCGGGCAGCGTCGCGACCAGCGCGTCCAGCAGCGGCGCGTACGGGGAGTCCGTGGCGCGCAGCGCCGTGCGGATCACCTCGATACCCTCGCGGTTGGAGCGCAGCAGGCCCTCGGCCGTGCCGGTCTCGTCGAAGGCCGCGAACTCCAGGACCACCGGCAGGTGATCGGGAAGCTCCTCGCGTTCCATCTCGAAACCGGCGCGACGCAGGATCTCCTTGAAGGCCAGGATGGCCTGGCCGCGTCCGCGGGTGTCGCCGTGCGTGTAGTACGTCAGGCCGAGCGCGCAGCGTCGGCGCTGGTCGAACGTCTCCACGTAGGTGGTCTGCATGGCGCGCAGGCCAGCGGCGCGAGCGTAGCTCACGAACGAGGCCAGGGACGCCGAGGCCGGCTCCGGCAGGTCCGCCAGAGCCTCCTCGACCGCGTCCAGCTTGGTCTCGAAGTCATCCCCCGGGTAGTCCAGGAGGACCGAGACCGCCATGCGCACGCCGCGCGCGTCCTGCGGATCCATCTCCGTTTCCGGAGCGGCCGTAGGAATACGCGGAATGCCGACGAAAGTACTCATCGAACGACCTCAAGAGGGAGCATCTGGCGTCCCTCCGGCGACGAGCCACCCATCGGGCGGTTCGACGTGGCGGGGGCCAGGCCGTGGAAGGCCTCGACGTCGTAGGACACCGGGCAGCCCTCGAGCTCCTTGATGCCGCGCGGCATCTCGGGGTGGGCGGTCGGGATGACGAAGCGGTCGTCGTACTTGGCGATCGACAGCAGTCGGTACATCTCCTTGACCTTCTCCGGGGTCATGCCCACGGAGGCCGGGATCTCCTCGTTCGTCGGGTTGTCGACGAAGACGTCGCGCATGTAGGAGCGCATCGCGGCGAGGCGACGCAGCGCCAGCTCCACGGGAGCCGTGTCTCCGGCCGTGAACAGGCCGGCCAGGTACTCCAGCGGGATACGCATCTGCGAGATGGCGGACAGCAGGACCTTGTGGTCCTCGCCGTCGCTGCCGGACGCGGTCACCTGGTCGACGACCGGGGACAGCGGCGGCACGTACCAGACCATCGGCAGGGTGCGGAACTCGGGGTGCAGCGGTAGGGCGACCTCGTACTCGGTGATGAGCTTCCAGATCGGGGACTGCTGGGCGGCCGTGATCCACGAGTGGGGAACGCCGTTGGCCTGAGCCTGGGCGACCACCTGCGGGTCGTTCGGGTCGAGCAGGATCTCGCGCTGGGCGCGGTACAGGTCGCGCTCGTCCTCCTGGGAGGCGGCCCAGGTGACGCGGTCCGCGTCGTAGAGCAGCACGCCCATGTAGCGCAGGCGACCCACGCAGGTCTCCGAGCAGATGGTCGGCTGGCCGACCTCGAGGCGCGGGTAGCACAGCGTGCACTTCTCGGCCTTGCCCGTGTTGTGGTTGAAGTAGACCTTCTTGTAGGGGCAGGCGGACACGCACATGCGCCAGCCGCGGCACTGATCCTGGTCGACCAGGACGATGCCATCCTCGGAGCGCTTGTACATCGCGCCCGAGGGGCACGCCGACACACAGGTCGGGTTCAGGCAGTGCTCGCAGATGCGAGGCAGGTAGAACATGTACGCGTCCTCGATGGTCTTGGCGACCTGGAGGTTCATCTGGTGCAGGACGGGGTCCTGATCCAGGGTCTCCATGGAGCCACCGAGGTCATCGTCCCAGTTCGGGCCCCACTCGGGCTTGTCGATGTGCTCGCCCGTGATCTTGGACTTCGCGCGGGCCGTCGGGATCGCGCGGGAGTTCGCGGGCGCCTGGAGCAGCTTGTCGTACTCGTACGTCCACGGCTCGTAGTAGTCCTTCATGGTCGGCTGCGTCGGGTTCGCGAAGATCTTCGCGAGCGAGGCGACGCGTCCGCCCTGACGGGGAACGAGGCGGCCCGTGGCGGTGCGCTTCCAGCCACCCTTCCACTTCTTCTGGTCCTCCCAGCCGCGGGGGTAGCCCACGCCGGGACGGGTTTCGACGTTGTTGAACCAGATGTACTCGGTGCCCTCGCGGTTCGTCCACACCTGCTTACAGGTGACCGAACAGGTGTGGCAGCCAATGCACTTGTCGAGGTTCATCACCATCGCGATCTGAGCCATGACCTTCATCAGAACTGCACCTCCTGGGAGCGGCGGCGGATAACCGTGACCTCGTCGCGGTTATTGCCGGTGGGACCGTAGTAGTTGAACGCGTAGGCGAACTGCGCGTATCCGCCGGCCAGGTGGCTCGGCTTAATGAAGATTCGGGTCAGCGAGTTGTGCGTACCGCCGCGCTTGCCGGACTCCTCGTTCAGCGGGGTGTTGATCTGACGATCCTGGGCGTGGTGCATGAACACCGTGCCCTCCGGGATGCGGTGGGAGACAACAGCGCGAGCCGACACGGTACCGTTACGGTTCTTCGCCTCGATCCACTCGTTGTCGCGCACGCCGATCTTCTCGGCGTCCTGCGGGCTCATCCACACCGTCTGGCCACCACGACCCAGCGTCAGCATGTACGGGTTGTCGTAGTACTGCGAGTGGATAGCCCACTTGTTGTGGATCGTCAGGTAGCGCACCGCGACCTCGGCCTGACCCGGCTGACCGGGACGGTGGTCGCCGACGGGGCGCTCACCGTAGATGTGCGCCAGGTCGAGCGGCGGACGGAAGATCGGCAGGGACTCGCCCATGTCCATCATCCAGTCGTGGTCGACGTAGAACTGCGGGCGGCCCGTCAGCGTGTGCCACGGCTTGCGGCACTCGACGTTCTGCACGAAGGCGCTGTAGCGGCGGCCGCCGTGCTCGGAGCCCGACCACTCGGGGCTGGTGATGACGCTGCGCGGCTGCAGGACGGTGTCCTGGTAGGTGATCTTCTTTTCTTCGTCACCTTCGGCCAGGAACGCCATCTCGTTGCCGACGCGCTTCTCCAGCGTGCGGAAGCCCTGAACGGCCAGCGAGCCGTTCGTGGTGCCCGAGAAGCGCAGCGCCATGTTCGCCGCCTTGATGGCGGTGTCGCACAGCGGCATACCCTCGCCGGCGTTGCCGTCCATGGGGGCGCGGCCGTTGAGGTCGCCGAGCTGCTCGTACGCCTCCTGCACGTTGTACGCCACGCCCTTGGAGGCCAGGCCGGCCTTGGGCAGGAGCGGTCCCATGCGGTCGAACTTGTAGCCGACCTGCGTGTAGTCGCGCTCGATCGGGACCAGCTTCGGCATGGTCTTGCCGGGCGTCCACGTCTGCTCGGGAACGACGCCATCCGCCATGGTCATGGCGTCCGGGGAGTCGTGCCCCAGCGGGACCGCGACGACGTCCGTCTGGGTGTCCAGGTGGCCGGGGGCCATGCGGCCGACGAGGCGAGCCAGGGTCTGGAACACCTCGAAGTCGGTGCGCGCCTCCCACGGCGGGTTCACGGCCTCGTCGAAGCAGTGCATGAAGGGGTGCATGTCCGTGGAGGACAGGTCGTGCTTCTCGTACCACGTGGCGGCGGGCAGCACGACGTCGGAGTGCAGCGTCGTCGAGGTGTTACGGAAGTCCGCGACCCACATGAGGTCGAGCTTGCCGGGGTGAGCCTCGCGCCAGTTGACGGACGCGGGACGGTTGCCCTCTTCCAGCTCCTCGGCGTTGACCTCGTTGCCGGTACCCAGCATGTGGCGCAGGAAGAACTCGGTGCCCTTCGCGGACGAGCCGAGCAGGTTCGTACGCCAGTTCGCGAGGATCTTCGGGACGTTGTGGTGGGCGTCCGGGTCCTCGATCGCGAACTGCAGGCGCCCCTCGCGCAGCTCCTGGGACACGTATTCCGCGGGGGCCATGCCGGCCTCGGCGGCCTCGCGACCCAGCTGGGTCGAGCCCTTGGAGAACGTCGGGTAGCAGGGCATCCAGCCGCGCTGAACCGACTCGACGAGCGTGTCGACCAGCTGCTTGCCGTCCAGGTGCGAGGACTTGATTGGGTTCGCCATGGCCGAGGCCGGGGCCCCGTCGTAGCGCCACTGGTCGGTGGTCATGTAGTACCAGCCGGTGGAGATCATCTGGCGCGGCGGGCGCGCCCAGTCCAGGGCGAAGGTGAAGGAACCCCAACCCATGATCGGGCGGACCTTCTCCTGACCCACGTAGTGGGCCCAGCCGCCACCGTTGCGGCCCTGGGTGCCACACATTTCCGTGAGCGCCAGGAACGTACGGTACATCTCGTCGGAGTGGTAGTAGTGGTTCGTGCCGGCGCCCATGAGGATCATGGAACGGCCCTCGGTCTCCACCGCGTTCTGCGCGAACTCGCGGCCGATCTTGATGGCAGCTCCGGCGGGAACCGACGTGAACTCCTCCTGCCACGCGGGGGTACCCGGCGTGGAGGCGTCCATGTAGTCGGTGGGCCACTGACCCGGCAGGCCCTCACGCTCGACGGCGTACTGGGCGAGCAGAATGTCGAACACGGTCGTCACGAGGCGGCCGTTGACGCGACGCGCGGGCACGCCACGCTTGACGTAGCCGCCGCCGACCGAGGCCTGGCCGGAGGCCGCGGGCAGGTCGAAGCGCGGCAGGGCGATCTCAACGGCTTCCCACTCGTCCGTGTCCATGATGGACATGACGGGCTCGACGCCGTCCAGGTTGAGGTTCCAGTGGCCGGCGCCCTCCTCGCCGAAACGATCGGCGAGCGTGCCGCCCGGATCCTTGACCGTGCCGTCGGCCTCGATGACGAGGGGACGGAACTGGTTGTTCTCGGTGCGCTCGGTCGTGCCTGCGGGCATCTTGGCGGCCGTCAGGAACTTGCCGGGGACCAGGGTCGTCGGGTCGATGCCCTCGTGGGCGCCCTCGCCGACCTCGTTAATCTCCACCAGGAACGGGGAGTCGGTGTAGCGCTTCATGTAATCGAGGAACATGGGCTCGCGCTTGCCGACGTGGAATTCCTTGAGGATGACGTGACCCATGGCCTGCGCCAGGGCGCCGTCCGTGCCGGGCTGGACGCGCAACCAGTCGTCCGCGAACTTCGTGTTGTCCGCGAAGTCCGGGGACACGACGATGACCTTCTGGCCGTGGTAGCGGGCCTCGGCCATGAAGTGAGCGTCGGGGGTACGGGTCAGCGGCAGGTTCGTGCCCCACATGATGAGGTACTGCGAGTTGAACCAGTCGCCGGCCTCGGGCACGTCGGTCTGGTCGCCGAACACCTGAGGCGAGGCCGGGGGCAGGTCCGCGTACCAGTCGTAGAAGGACAGCATCGTGGCGCCGATGAGCTCGTGGAAGCGGGCGCCCGCACCGTAGGAGATCATCGACATGGCGGGGATGACCGAGAAGCCGGCGATGCGGTCGGGGCCGTACTGCTTGATCGTGTGCACGTAGGCGGCGGCGACGATCTCCATCGCCTCTTCCCACGACACGCGGACCATGCCGCCGCGGCCACGCTGCGACTTGTAGGCACGCGCCTTCTCCGGGTCCTCGACGACCGCGGCCCACGCGTCGACGGGATCCCCGAGGCGCTTCTTGGCCTCGCGGAACATGTCGAGCAGGACGCCGCGCACGTAGGGGTACTTGATGCGGGTCGGCGAGTACTCGTACCACGAGAACGCCGCGCCACGCGGGCAGCCGCGGGGCTCGTACTCGGGCATGTCGGCGCCGGTGGTCGGGTAGTCAGTCTGCTGGGTTTCCCAGGTGATGACGCCGTCCTTGACGAAGATCTTCCACGAGCACGAGCCCGTGCAGTTCACGCCATGGGTGGAGCGCACGATCTTGTCGTAGCTCCAGCGGTCGCGGTAGAAGGAGTCGCCCTCGCGGCCGCCCTCAAGGAAGAGCTGGCGCGCGTCGGCGGACGCCTTGCCGCGACGCAGCCACGAGCCGAGCGCAAACAGGGTCGCGCCGGTCGCGGGCTTGACCTCGCCGCCGTAGGTCGGGAAGGTCATATCGGATTCGAGATTCGTCATGGGGTGCTCCTAAGAGTCGATTGACGAGGCAGTGGCAGGTCCGTCGGCACCACGCAGTGCCGGGTGGATCAGCCGGGGAACGGGGCGTTCTTGCGCGCGTACATGATCCAGCACAGGACCGAGCACAGGGCGCAGAAGATGGCGCAGCCCAGGAAGAAGGCCCATGCACCGCCAGTGCCGACCGCGGAGAGAGCGACGCCGACGAGGAAGGGGCCGAGGGATGCGATGGCGGAGGTGAAGCCGATGGCGCCGCCGGCCTGGCGGGCCGACATGATCATCGGCATCTGCTTGAAGGTACCGGCGTTACCAAAGCCGGAGAACAGGAACATGGTGAGCATGAGCGCCATGAAGATGTAGAAGTCGGTCCAGCCTGTGGGGTTGCGCAGAACCCAGGCGATACCGCCCAGGGTGATGGCCATGCCGACGCCGGAGATGAAGGTCCAGATGGCGCCACCCATGCGGTCGCAGAAGATGCCCCAGGACATGCGGATGATCGAGCCAATGAGGGGGCCGAGGAAGGCGAAGGTCGCGCCCTTGACGCCCAGGTTGAGGGCCGACTGGTCACCGAACTGGTTGTTGATCAGGAGAGCGAAGACGGCGGAGAAGCCGGAGAACAGGCCGAAGGTCATGACGTAGAGGATGGTCATGTACCAGGTGTTGGGGTTGGAGAAGATGTCCAGCTGCTGCTTGATGTTGGCCTTGACGGGAACGTCGCGCAGCCAGATGAAGGCGAGGATAGCAGCGACGAGGCACCACGGGATGAAGAAGGCCGCGGCGTTGTAGACCCAGATCTCCTGGCCGACGCCGTCGCCAGCAACCTGCTTCTGGGGCGCCAGCCAGGTCAGACCAAAAAGGCCAAAGCCCATGAGGATGGGGCCGACCAGCTGGATGACGGATATGCCGAGGTTGCCGATGCCGCCCTGCAGGCCGAGCGCCGTGCCGGCGAGGCGCTTGGGGAAGAAGTAGCCGGTGGAGGGCATGTAGCCGGAGAACGCGCCACCGCCGATGCCACACATGAAGGCGAGGGTCAGCAGGACCCAGTAGGGGGTCGTGTTGTCCTGGACGACGTAGAACCAGCCGGCCATGGGGATGATGCACAGCAGGGAGGTGATGCCCACGAGCTTGCGGGTGCCGATGAGCGGGGGCAGGAACATGTAGATGAGGCGCAGGATGCCGGCGGCCAGGCCCGGCAGAGCGGTGAGCCAGTAGAGCTGAGACTTATCCAGGTTGAAGCCGAGGGCGTTCAGCTTCGGCGCGATCGCGCTGGGCAGGAACCACACGCAGAACGCCAGGATCAGCGAGTACGTCGTGATCCACAGCGTGCGCCACGCAAGCTTCGAGTCCCACTTGGATTCGTCATTGGGGTTCCAGTCAGTGAGCAGGTAGCGGCTCTTCTTGGCCGCGGGTTCGGTCGCGCTCATGGCTCTCCTCGTGTCTGAAGGGAGTCCGGGCGCGGGCATGCGCCGGACATTCTTTAACACGGAGGCTACCAATTGAAATGACGTAACCCACAGGAACGTGTTGGGACGTACATCACCCTTGTGAGTACAGGGAAAAGTGCGCCTGCCAGAGATGTTTTCCCCAGCGACAAACGAGCAATTGACCGCTGTTAGAAAACATCGGCGTCACGAAATTAATGGGAGGCTACCCACCAATACGGCTCATGGTGCGCGACGCGCGAGCAAAAGTGTCGATATTGAGCCCGTGTGCGGCCGGCTTCGCCCACATCGCGTCGGCCCATCGGGCGGCGATCTGCGCGTCGTCCCCGCCGCCCCGCAGCAGGTCACGCAGGGATGTCTCCTCGGTGGAGAACAGGCAGGAGCGCACCATGCCGTCCGAGGTCAGGCGGGTGCGGTCGCACGCGCTACAGAAGGGGTCGGACACGGAGGCAATGACTCCGAGGCGCTTCGTCGGGTCACCGTCGACGATCCAGCGTCCCGCCGGCGAATGCGGATCCTCGCGAGGCGCGGGGGTCAGCGTGTGGCGAGTGCCCATGATGTGCAGGATCTCGTCGGCCGTCATGATGTTTTGGCGATCCCACGTGTCCGGCGGGCCGATCGGCATCTGCTCGATGACGCGCAGCTCGATGCCCCGGTCCAGGCAGTAGTCGACCAGGTCGGGCAGGTCGGCCTCGTTCATGCCGCGCAGCACCAGGGCGTTGACCTTGATGGGGCTCAGCCCGGCGCGGGCGGCAGCCTCGATGCCCTCCAGGACGTCGCCGAGGCGGTCGCGGCGGGTGATCGCCGCGAAGTGCTCGGGGTCCAGAGAATCAAGCGAAATGTTGACGCGGTTCAGGCCCGCATCCTTCAGGCCCTGTGCGCGCTTGGCCAGACCGAGCGCGTTCGTCGTGAGGGCCAGATCGAGGGGCCTTCC
This sequence comes from uncultured Actinomycetaceae bacterium, assembly GCA_963537735.1. Classification (GTDB taxonomy): domain Bacteria; phylum Actinomycetota; class Actinomycetes; order Actinomycetales; family Actinomycetaceae; genus Pauljensenia. Next base: position 11,298 of record CAUTGT010000008.1, read on the forward strand.
TTCGTCGGTGCGCAGGTGGGAGCAGGCTTCGATGATCCCCTCGAGGCCTCGGCGCAGGAGAGGTTCTCCGCCGGTGAAGCGGACCTGGCGGATCCCGAGCCGCTCGACGCCAACGCGCACGAGGCGCACGACCTCATCGTCCGTCAGGGTTTCCTCGGTGGGCAGCCAGTCCAGGCCTTCGGGGGGCATACAGTAGGAGCAGCGCAGGTTGCAGCGGTCGGTGAGCGACACACGCAGGTCGCGGGCCACTCGCCCGAAGGTGTCGACGAGCCGCAGCGGCGCGTCACACGCCGCCGCATCTGCCGCCTGAGAGGCGGAAACGAACTCGACAGACATGGCGCAACCCTACCGCGTTTTACCCGGTGCTCGCCCCTTGAAAAAACAAGCGCGAACGGCAAGACGCGGCCCCGGCCTCGTCGCTGAGACAAAAGCGACAGGCACCTGCACCACCCACCCCACCATTGGGCAGATCTTGCGACTCCCGCGCAACACGAGGGGAGATCGTCGGCACTCACCCCCTCTCCGCGACGCGCCACACCCTTCGGGACACCTGACACCCCGACACATCGAACCGAATGGGGGTTTGGCAGCACTAGAAGTTCCGCCACGGCGTGTCGCCGGCGTGTCGCACCCCCATGTAGTGCAATTCCCCCTTGCATCCCATATCCAGGTCGCTGAAACGAGCAGCAACCCCACAACACCATGAGCGAATCTGCCCCACACGTATCCCCCACCCCACCTGGCCCTACACTGGTGGCATGCACGATCCCGCCCTGTCTACCGCGCAGCATCGCGAGCTAATCGAGGCGCTGGCGCTCAGCCACGTCCTCCCCCACGAGACGCTTCCCGTCGAGGAGTGCCTGGGTCGCCGCCTGGCGGTCGACGTTTCCTCGCTGATTCCCCTGCCGCCGTTTACGAACTCCGCGATGGACGGGTTTGCGGTGCGCCGCGAGGACCTGGAGGGCGAGGGCCCGTGGACTCTGCCCGTCGCGGGTGACATTCCGGCGGGCGACACCCGTGAGAACCACCTCGAGAAGGGGCAGGCCTGGCGCATCATGACGGGCGCGCCGATCCCGGAGGGCGCGGACACCGTCGTGAAGGTCGAGCACACGGACCACGCGGCGGGCATCGCTCAGGCACCCAACACCGTCGAGATCCGCGTTGCCCCGAAGCTGGGCGCGAATGTGCGCGTGGCGGGCGAGGCCCTCAAGGCCGGCTCCCCGGTCCTGGAGGCGGGCCGCATCCTGGACGGGACGGCCCTGTCGGCCGCCGCCTCGGTTGGGCACGGCACCCTCACGGTCCTGCCCCGCCCACGCGTCATCATCGTTTCGACGGGCACGGAGCTCAAGCGCGCCGGCGAGGCCCTCGAGCGCGGACAGATCCCCGATTCGAACGGCATCCTGCTGCGCGGCCTCGTCGAGGAGGCCGGTGGGCAGGTCGTCGCACATCTGCGTACGGGGGACACCCCGGCCGAGCTGCGCGCGGCCCTCGATGAGGCCCCGGACGCCGACTTGGTCCTCACGGCCGGCGGCATCTCGGCGGGTGCCTTCGAGGTCGTGCGCCTGACGCTTGGCACGGACGCGGGCTTCCATCACGTCGCTCAGCAGCCCGGCGGCCCGCAGGGCGTCGGCTCGACGCAGGTGGGCGCGAGCGGCCGCGAGACACCGGTCATCTGCCTGCCCGGCAACCCGGTCTCGGTCTTTACGACGTTCCACATGTACGTCGCGGGCGCGCTGGCGGTCATGTCCGGCCTCGTCGCCCCCGAGCACGGTGGAACGGTCCCGAGCGGCGTCATCGCCCGCGCACACGTGGGCTGGGACTGCCCGCCTGAAAAGACCCAGTTCATCCCGCTTCGTTTCGTCCCCGGAGAGGGGGACGAGGCCGGGGCCCGCTGGGTGGAGCCGGTGCACCCCCTGGGGTCGAAGTCGCACCTGGTGGCCTCACTCGCGAACGCGGAGGCGATCGGTGTGGTCGCGCCGGACGTCGAGGCGGTCGAGGCCGGCCAGGAGCTGGCTGTCGTCCCGCTCGTGGGCTGACCTGCACCACAAAGAGAATTAACGAGAGGAAAACCGTGAAATTTACGCATCTGAACGAGGACGGCGCCGCCTACATGGTGGATGTGACCGCGAAGAATCCCACGGTGCGCCAGGCGAGCGCCGTGTGCCGCGTGGATTGCTCGCCCGAGGTGATGCAGGCACTGCGTGACGGCACCGTCCCGAAGGGCGACGTCCTGGCGGTGGCGCGCGTGGCCGGCATTTCGGCGGCGAAGCGCGTCCCCGAGCTGCTGCCCCTCGCGCACACGATCGGCGTGCACGGCTGCGCGGTGGACCTGAGCCTGGAGGACGATCACGTGGCGATCCGCGCGACAGTGCGCACGGCTGACCGCACGGGCGTGGAGATGGAGGCGCTGACCTCGGTGACGGTTGCGGCTCTCGCGATCGTCGACATGGTCAAGGGCGTGGACCGCTCCGCCCGCATCCGCGAGGCGAAGATCGTGGCGAAGTCGGGTGGCCGCAGCGGCGACTGGGTGCGCCCGGAGGATCCGCAGGACTGATGCCCCGACGTACGAGGAGGCCGCCCGCAGCACGTGCGCCGGGCGGCCTTTTCGTTGTAATTTCAGGCTTTTACACGCGCGGGTGGTCGCCGCCCGCGAGCTGGTCGATGATGTGGGCGACGAGCGGGCCGATGACGGCCACGGTGTCGGTGACGCCGCCGCGCGAGCCGGGCGCGTTGACGACGAGGGCGCCCTCGGGGGATCGCGCGGTCACGCCGACGAGGCCTCGCGACAGGGCGGCGGAGGCGACCTTTTCCTCGCCTCGGCGCCGAATCGCGTCGGCGAGGCCGTCGATGCGGGTGACGAGGAGAGGCTCAGTGGCCTCGGGGGTGACGTCGCGGGGCGCGAGACCGGTCCCGCCGGTCGTGAACACGAAGCGGGCACCGTTCTCCACGGCCGCGGTGATCGCGGCGCGGATGGCGTCGACCTCGTCGGGAACGATCACGACCGAGGCGTCAACGCCATGATCCGCGAGGAGACGAGCGGCGAGGGGACCGGAGAGGTCCTCGGCGAGGCCGGCGGAGCAGCGGTCCGAGACCGTGATGACGCGCGCGGGGATCATGTCAGTGACGAGCGTTGCCGCGGCGGCGCGC
>CAUTGT010000009.1:0-14427 GCA_963537735.1 uncultured Actinomycetaceae bacterium
GGCGCGGCAATGGCAGCGCTTCTTCAGGAGGTAGGCGGTCGCCCCGATTCCTCCGCGCGCGAGGATCGCGCAGGCATAGAGGGCGTCCCCACCGTTATCCCCACCGCCAACGAAGGCGGTGACGCGGTTGGCGAGCCAGTCACCCCCTTCATCGTCGCCACGTTCCTCCGCATCCGCGTCAGAATCGCTCTCCTCGCCGTTCCAGCTCACGGGCAGGTCCGCATGGTGCACGACCGCGGCCGCTACCTCACCTGCGACGTCGAGCATGTAGCGGTCCGGATCCCCCTCGGAAACCGCCTGATCGACGCACTTTTTCTCCAGTTCCCGCGCGTCGGCGAAGGACAGGGCAGCTCCATCAATCGTGAACATGCGCCATATTCTTTCACACCGCGCGTGCCCGGGGTGGCCGCTTGCCCAGCGACAGCACCCGATGCACAAAGACAGCCCGGGCCTCGTCCCAGATGAGGAACGAGGCCCGTGATCGCTGCCGGGGCACCAGCCCCGCGCCGGCGGATTACTCCACCGTCACGGACTTGGCCAGGTTGCGCGGCTGGTCGACGTCGAGGCCCTTCACGGCGGCGAGCTCGCAGGCGAAGATCTGCAGCGGCACGACGGTCAGGAGCGGCGCGTACAGGGTCGGCACGGCGGGCACGCGGAAGACGACCTCGGCGAACTCGTCGACGGAGGAATCCCCCTCCTCGGCGATGATGATCGTGCGGGCGCCGCGGGCGCGGACCTCGGCGATGTTCGCCAGGACCTTGCCGTGCAGCTCGGGGCGGCGCGGGGTGGGCACGATGACGATGACCGGCTGGCCCTCGTCCACGAGCGCGATCGGGCCGTGCTTGAGCTCTCCGGCGGCGAAGCCCTCGGCGTGGATGTAGCAGATTTCCTTGAGCTTGAGCGCGCCTTCGAGGGCGACGGGGAAGCCGACGTGGCGCCCCAGGTAGATCACCGAGGTCGCATCCTGCATCGTGCGGGCGAACTGGCGGACTGTCTCACCGTTCTCGAGGACGCGCATGATCGCCTCGGGGACGCGCGCGAGCTTGTCCATGTAGTCGGCGATCTCGTCGGCATACTTGTTGCCGCGCACCTGCGCCAGGTACAGGCCCAGGATGTAGCAGGCGGTAACCTGCGCGGTGAACGCCTTGGTGGAGGCAACCGCGATCTCGGGGCCGGCGTGCGTGAGGATCACGGCGTCGGACTCGCGCGAGATCGTCGAGCCCGGCGTGTTGACGATGGCGACGACCTTCGCTCCCTGCTCGCGGGCGTGACGGATCGCCTGGATCGTGTCCATGGTCTCGCCGCTCTGGGAGATGGCGACGACCAGGGTCTTCTCGCCGACGACCGGGTCGCGGTAGCGGAACTCGCTGGAGAGCTCGACCTCAACGGGGATGCGGCACCAGTGCTCGATCGCGTAACGGGCGACCTGTCCGGCGTAGGAGGCGGTGCCGCAGCCGATCATGATGACCTTGTCGACGGAGCGCAGGACGTGCTCGGGGATGCGCACCTCATCCAGGGCCAGGCGGCCGTGGGAGTCGATGCGGTCGGCCAGGGTGGCGCCCACGGCATCGGGCTGCTCGTGGATCTCCTTCTCCATGAAGGTCGGCCAACCGTTCTTGGTGGCACGGTCGGAGGAGAAGTCGACCTCGTACGCCTCGCGCTCGACGGGGTTACCCGCGGGGTCGATGACGGTCACGCCAGTCGCGGAGACGACCACGACCTCGTCCTGGTCGACCTCAACGGCACGGTTCGTGTGCTCGACGAAGGCCAGGACGTCGGAGCCCAGGAAGTTCTCCCCATCCCCCAGGCCGATGACCAGCGGGGAGGAGCGTCGGGCCGCGACGATGACGTTCGGGGACTGGGTGCTCAGCACCAGCAGAGTGAAGGTGCCGTGGAGCTGGGCGGTGACGGCGCGCATGGCGACGACCAGTCGGCGCGCCACCTCCTCGTCGACGCCGGTCAGTCCGGCGACAGCACCCTGGTACGAGGCCGCGTCGGCCTTGTCGTAGGCGCGGGCCAGCAGGTGGACGACCACCTCGGTGTCGGTCTCCGAGGCGAAGGTCTCACCGTCGGCGATGAGGGCGGCACGCAAGGCGTCCGCGTTCTCAATGATGCCGTTGTGGACGAGGGCGAAGCGCCCGTCCGGGCTGGTATGGGGGTGGGCATTCGCGACCGTCGGGCGCCCGTGGGTTGCCCAGCGGGTGTGTCCGATGCCCGCAAACGCGTCGGCCGGAGGCTGCGCGTCGAGTTCCTCGGAGAGGTTCACGAGCTTGCCGAGCGCGCGCCGCACGTCCAGGTGATCCGGGGATGCCAGGGCGATGCCCGCCGAGTCGTATCCGCGATATTCGAGGCGTGCCAGGCCGCCGAGGACAACCTCGCGACTACGCTGGGACGCCTTGCATGCAATATGTCCAACAATTCCGCACATAGCACCCATTCCAACACACCAAACCCCCCTACCGGTCAGTAACGTGTGTCGCTTCACGTGGTGAACTAAGTGCGCATGACCACAAACAAGTGGTGCACAATGGGAGCGTGAGCATCACCGAGAGCCCCTCGCCCATCCCGTCCCCGGCCTCGTCGAGTGCCTCGTCTGACGAGCAGAACGAGGCCGCCGTGCGCAACGCCCCCAACCCCTACGTGCGCTTCGACCGCCGCGAGTGGGACCGCCTCGCCGATCGCACTCCCCTGCCCCTCACGCAGGAGGACATCGACCGCATCGCCTCTCTGGGCGACCCCATCGACATGACCGAGGTCGACACAATTTACCGGCCCCTGAGTGCGCTGCTGCAGCTCTACATCGACGGGCGCCGCCGCACCGCCGCCGAGCGACACGCCTTCCTCGGAGAGCCCGAAGGCCACTCAACCCCCTTCGTCATCGGCATCGCCGGCTCGGTCGCCGTCGGCAAGTCGACGGTCGCGCGCCTCCTCCAGCTGCTGCTCTCCCGCTGGGACTCCACCCCGCGCGTGGACCTGGTGACCACCGACGGCTTCCTCTACCCGAACCGGATCCTGCAGGAACGCTCCCTCATCGCCCGCAAGGGGTTCCCTGAGTCCTACGACCGATCGGCCCTCATCTCGTTCCTCGCCTCGGTGAAGGCCGGCAACCCGCACGCAAAAGCCCCGGTGTACTCGCACGTCACCTACGACATCGTGCCCGACACCTACATCGACGTGGATCGCCCCGACATCCTCATCGTCGAGGGCCTTAACGTGCTCCAGCCGCCGCGCTCGGCGCCCGGTTCCATCTCGGTGGCAGTCTCGGACTACTTCGACTTCTCCATCTACGTCGACGCCGACGAGAAATTCATCGAGCAGTGGTACGTCGACCGCTTCCTCAAGCTGCGCGCGACCGCGTTCTCCCGCGAAGACTCCTACTTCAAGACCTACGCATCCCTCACCGACGACGAGGCCGCCTCGACCGCCCACGTCGTCTGGAACGCAATCAACCTGCCGAACCTGCGCGAGAACATCCGCCCCACCCGCGAGCGCGCGACCCTCATCTTCACGAAGGGCCCCGACCACCGCGTCGAGTCCCTGTCAATCCGCAAGGACTGATCCCGTTCACACACAAACGAGGCCGCAGCCGGAAAACCCGGCCACGGCCTCGTCTCATGCGGAGCTAACGGTTAGCCGATCCACACGCCCGAGGGCGCGAAGTGGTACCAGGACCAACCGATGAGTTCCCAACCGGTGGCCATGGATCCGTTCGAGCGCAGGTAGAACCAGACGGGGCCCTCCTGATGCCAGCCGGTGGTCATCGCGCCATTGGCGCCCAGGTGGTACCAGGTGCCACCGAGGAGCTGCCAGCCGGTGACCATGGAGCCGGAGGGCGACAGGTAGTACCAGGCGCCTCCGTCCTTGACCCAACCGGTGCGCATGACGCCGGAGGAGGACAGGTAGAACCAGGTTCCATCGATCTGGGTCCAGCCGGTCGCCATCTGTCCGGTCGCGGGATCGAGGTAGTACCAGGAGCCGCGGTCCATGATCCAGCCGTACTGCTGGGCACCGCTGGAGCCGTGGTAGTACCAGTGTCCGCCGTCGTAAACCCAGCCCATCTTCAGGTAGCCGCTCGCATCGAAGCGGTAGGTCTGCCCGTCGATGACGAGGGTCTCGTTGGCCGCGTAGGTGCCGTCAGAGTAGCTGTACCACCAGCCGAAGTAGCCGGACTTCCACTGACCGGTACGAGGCTGGGGCGCGGGATCCGGGGTCGGAGCCGGGGTCGGGTCCACGGTGGGCTCGGGAGCCGGGGTGGGATCGACGGTCGGCTGCGGGTCCGGGGTGGGCTGCGGATCGGGCGTCGGCTGCGGGTCCGGAGCGGGGGTCGGATCCTCGATCGTCACCCAGTACAGGAAGCGCGAGTCGCCGCCACCGACGGCGCTCAGCACGACCTGTGAGGTCTCGCCCTCGCCGAGCTCGACTTCCTGCGTCGTCTTGTCCGCCGGGTTGACGAGCATCAGGTGGGCGTTCGGAGCCGGCTTCTTGACGGTCAGCGTGATGTCCTGAGCGGTCTCGGCCAGCGAGCCGTTGTCGGTGCGAGGGTCGAGGAGGTAGGACGGGTAGCGGGTCTGGCCGGTCAGTGCGTTGACGACCATGAAGCCCTTGGGGGCCGTCGTGGAGTCGCCGAAGATTTCGGCGGACTTGGCGGTCTCCAGGCCCTTCAGCTGCTCGAAGTAGCCGACGACGACGTCACCGGGCAGGCCGTCGTTGACGGAGCCGACGTTGGTGACCGACATGTCAACCAGGCCGACGGCCTCGTTGGCGGCCTTGGCCTCGTCTCCGGAGGCGAAGTCACCGTACTTGTAGCCGCTCAGCGAGGGGGCAGTACCGCGAGCCGCGTACTGGCCGGGCTTGTAGGCGACGAACGTGGAGTTCATGGCCTTCGTGTAGTTACCGATGTAGGTGACGTTGCCGAAGATGTTGGAGAACTCGTAGAACGAACGCGTGGGCGCGCCGTCGTGGTCGATGATCGAGGAGCGGTCGTAGCCGTTGTACTCCATGCGGAACAGGCCGAACCACTTCTGGCCGGTGGCCAGGCCCAGGGAGGGAACGATCGACTTCTCGGAGGCCGAGACGTTGGCGTCCCAGTTGTAGTCCAGGTACTGGCCGTACAGGATCGGGCTGGAGCCGTCGCCGGTGAGGCCCTTGAGGCCGTATTCGCGCTGCTTCTTCCAGGTGTTGGTGCCCAGCAGGTCCATGACGACTCGGCTCGGAGCCGGACCACCGTTGGCGCCCCAGTAGTACTTGTCCCAGCTGAGCAGGTCGGGCTTGGCATTCTCGACGTAGTAGCTCAGGTTGGTGTCGCGGTACCAGGAAGGGTCGTCCCAGGAGTTGGCGTGGACGACGGCACCGGGGATGTTCTGCTTGGACCAGGAGAACCAGTTCTTGAAGCACTCCGACTCGACGCGGTTGAAACCGCCCTCATCGCCGTACTGGATGTCGACGAGCGTGGAGGCGTAGGGCTTCATGTACTCGTTCATGAAGTCGCGGGGCTCGCCCGCGTTGCACATGCTGTTCTTGCCGGTGGGGGCCTTGGCGAGGGCCCACGGCGCGCCCTTGCCCAGGGACTCCATCATGGCGGTGTTGAACATGGGCAGGTCGTAGAACATCGGGAATGCGCCACCCGTGAGGTCGCGTTCGTTGGCGTCGAAGCCGCCTCGGCCGTAGCCCTCGGAGGGGACCCACGCGGGCATCATGACGCCGTACTGCAGCGCGAGGGCCTGCGCGCGGTTGACGCCCCACTTGCCGTCACCGGGGTTGAAGCCGGAGTAGCGCTCGTACATGGAGTTGTCGACTGCCGGGGCGACCGGGGTCTTGCCGGCGGGCAGGCCCCACACCTCGACGTCGTTGAAGGTCACCGCGGTCGCGATATTCTGCGGCGTCTGGGGCTCAGTCTCGTCGTTCATCCAGATGCGGATGTTCTTGGCGAGGTGGTAGCTGTTGAAGTCCCAGTACCACAGGCCGCGCGCGTCGCGCGTGAGCGAACCGTGGGTGACGATGGTCTTCCATTCGCCTCCGTCGGTCTCCTGGACCGCGATGGCCACGGAGTTGCCGCCGTGCCAGCCCTGGACGCCGGCAGGCAGGGTCGGGGTGCCCCATCCGTTGACGCGGTGCACGTAGCGGGCCTCGCCCAGGTGCAGCTCGATGCCGGTGACGCTGCTCGACCATTCATTCGCACGAACGAGTGGATCGGAGGTCCACGTCGTTGTGGGGTCGAGGTCGGTGAGCGCCGCGTTGTCGGCCTCGGTGCCGCCGTTCGCGGTGGCCGTCACGGGGACCATGACATTGCCGCGGAAGTCGGTGTCCACCTTGGTGATGTTGACGACGTAGGTGGCTTCCTTACCGTCCTTGGTCACGGTGGCGGTGATGACGTTCAGACCGGTGGTGAGGTCGAGGTTGGACACACGTCCGTCGGCGTCGGGGGTTGCGCCGTTGATGGTGACGGTGGCGCCATCAACCGCACGAATGCGGGCCGAGACGGTCTTAGCGTGGTAGTAGCCGGTGGCCTTGTAGGTGTGCGTGCCGGGGGCGAAGTCAACGGGCTTACCGGGCTCACCGTAGGGCAGCTGATCGATGACGAAGTCAACGACGAGGTCGGACGCACCCGATCCCTGCGCGGGGGCATCGGGGTGGGGCACGACGGGTCGCACTGCTTCGTGGTTGCCGCCCGTGTCCTCACTGCCGTAGGAGGTGATGGCGTTGCCCTCGGCGTCGCAGGGCAGGAGCTTGATATCGGACAGCGCCATATCCTTCTTGCCGGGGGCGAGGGAACGCAGCCCCGTGAGAGCAAAGACGCGCTTCGTGGTCGCCGGGAAGGTGACGTACTGTTCCTTGTTGCCGAACTGGAGGTCACTTCCGTGCTTGACCTCGGTTCCGCCTTCCCACTCACCTGCGGCGACCTTTGTCTTCCAGTCGCCGAAGGAAGCTTCAGCGGCGGGGTTGCCGGGGTCCTCATCGAAGGCAAAGATGCGGTATTCGCCGGGGAACTGGTCGTTGCCCAGGGTCGAATCGTAGGTGGGGCGCGGGGTCAGGCCGAGGCCGCAGACCTGGGTGCCGGGGGTGGGGTTCTGAACGGCGAGGGCATGGGGGTATTCATCCATACCGTTCTTCCACTTGGTGGTCCAGAACGTCTTGGTCGCGTCGGTTCGCGCGCTGTCGTCGTCGACGAGGGCTGCGATCGTGCCGTTGGGAGCACCTTCGCCGACCTTCTCTTCGGAGGTCGCCCACAGGACGGTCGGGTGATACGGGGTTTCGGTGGCGGCGACGGCCGCTGCGGGTGCGAGGCCAAGCATGGTGGCCGCAAGAATCGGGGCTCCGAGTGCACCGATGATGGGTCTAGTCCCCATGAGTTTAACTCCTTCGTCAGTATGGGGGTCATGGCTGGGATTGGCCGCTAGACGGCTAGAAATCCACAATACCTAACACGTGTTAGTTTTTTGTGAAAAAACCTCCTTTTAGGTAGAGAAGATCCCCGCGGGTGCGAGGGGCACCCGCGGGGATGAGGATCAGAACTTCAGACCGCCGTCTTCGATGCCGCGGAAGAAGAACTTCTGGCTGAAGGCGAAGACCAGGACGACGGGGATCATCGCCACGACGGCTCCGGCCAGCACGAGCTGGTAGGTGACGCCCTGGGGCGAGTTCTGGATGGCCGTCAGCGTGAGCATCAGGGTCTGCTTATCCGGGTCGGGCAGCATGAGCAGCGGGAAGATGAAGTCGGACCAGGCCCCGATGAACGAGGTCAGGCCGACGACCGTCAGCGTGCCGCGCACCTGGGGCAGGAAGATCGACCAGAAGCGACGCAGCTCGCCCGCGCCGTCGATAAGGGCCGCGTCCTCGATCTCGTCGGGGATGCCCATGAACGCGGCGCGCATCATGAGGATCTGGAACGGTCCGATCATGGCGACCATCCACACGCCGGGGAGCGTGTTGTACAGGTCCAGATACACCATCATCTTGAACAGCGAGAGCATGATCGACTCGAAGGGGAAGATCATGGCGGACAGGACCACGAAGTACATGATGTTGCGGCCGGTCCACCCGCGCCTCGACAGCATGTAGCCGCCGATGCACGACAGGATGACGTTCGAGGAGACCGTCAGGGCAGCCAGGATCGCGGAGTTCTTGATGGACAGCAGGATGTTGGTGCGCTCGAAGAGGACGTAGAAGGAGTCCAGCGACCACTGCTGCGGCAGCATGGTCGCGCCCTGACCGAAGACGGATTCGCCGGGGGCCTTGAAGGCCGCCATGAGGGGCAGCACGAGGGGGCCGACCAGGATGAGGGCGACGACCACGAGGAGGGCGTAGCGGGCGACGAGGGCGCCTCCGCGCATCTGACGCGAGGCGACGTTGCGCCCCTGGCGCTCGAGTCGGCGCTCCTTGCGCCACTGGGCGAAGCGCTCGCCGACGGTCGAGGCGCTCGAAGTTGCGATGCTCATGAGTCTTCAGCCTTCCTCTGCAGGCTCTGCGAAGCGATGATGAAGCCGAAGGTGATGAGGAACAGGCACACCGAGGCGGCGTCGCCCTGTCCCAGCGATCCGAAGGTCGGGTCGACGATTCGGTCTCGGATGTACATCGTGAGGGTCTTCGTGGGCGAGGCGGACCCGCCCAGCAGGTAGACCTCGGTAAAGATCTTGAGGCAACCGATCGTTGTCAGCGTAGCGACGAGGAACATCATGACCTTGACGCCCGGAACGGTGACGGTCAGGAAGCGACGGATCGGGCCCGCACCGTCAAGCTCGGCGGCCTCGTACAGCGACTTGTCGACGTTCGCGAGGGCCGACAAGTACAGGATCATGTAGTAGGGCAGGCCCTGCCACAGGGTGATGACCATGGCGCAGAAGAGAATCAGCCACTGATTCGACAGGAATGGAACGGGGTCGAGGCCCCAGGACGCCAGCATGTTGTTGATGGGTCCGCGCTGGTCCAGGAGGTAGCGCCACGCGAGCGAGATGACGACCAGCGAGGAGATGGCCGGCAGGTAGTAGAGGGCGCGGAAGAAACCGATGCCGGGCACGTGCGACTTAACGAGGAGGGCCAGCAGCAGGGGCAGAAGCACCATCAGCGGGACGACGCAGACCGCGTAGATGAGGGAGTTCGTCAGCGACTGCCAAAACTCAGGATCACCGAGAACGGCGTAGTAGTTCTTCAGGCCGACGAAGGAGCCGACTTTACCCATCGGCTTGGTCTTCGTGAACGACACGTAGACGGTCGTGATGAAGGGGTAGATGTAGAAGGAGATGACCGCGAGGACCGGGAGGGTCACCCACAGCCAGGGAACCCAGCCCGGGCGAAATCGGGCGGCGCCATTGAGGGAGCGCGTCTGCGCACTCTTACGTATCGGCATACCAAAATCCTTTTTCAGGGATGCGCGGGGTCGTGAGCCGGCGGCCCGACGCTGGGCGAGGAATGCGTCGGGGGCCGAGGCCACGCCTCGGCCCCCGAGCGATCAATCAGTCTTGGAGAGCCTTGAGCTTCTCGTTCATCTGATCCTGAGCGGTCTTGAGGGCGGTCTTGGGATCGACCTCGCCGCGGATGGCCTTGTTGACGTTCTCGATGAGGGCGTCCTTCACGGCGCCGGTCGCGTAGAAGACGTCGGTGTAGGCCTCGGCCTCCTTGGCGGCCTTAGCGGCCTCCTCGTAGGCGGCCTTGAAGACCGGGTCGTCGGCGATCTCCGGCGGGTTGTTGACGAGCTTGTCGAGGGCCTCGGTGGCGGCCGGGAAGATGATGGCGCCACCGTCGTGCGTCCACGCGTACTCGTTCTCAGCGTTGGTGATCCACTCGGCGAACTTCATGGCCAGGGGGGCGTTCTGCGTGGTGACGGAGACGCCGATGTACTGGCCTTCGAAGACGGGCTTGATGCCGGGGTTGGTCGGGAACGGGCCGACGCCGGTGTTCTGGTAGACCGTCTCATTGTTCTTCTTGACGGACTTGAGGAACGAGGCGTTGGGCGTACCGAAGGCGAGGTTGCCGTCGGTGTACGCCTTGCCCGGGTCGGGCTCGCCGGTCAGGGAGTCCTTCGGGATCGCACCGGAGGCGTACAGCTCGGAGAGCTTGGTGACGTACTTGATCGCGGCCTCGTTGTCGGCGAAGTCGAAGGCGGTCTTGTCAGCGTTCAGCAGGTTGACGCCCATGCCGTGCAGCTGAGCAACCATGTACCACTCGGGCGAGCCGTAGATGCCGTAGTCACCCTGTCCGTCGGCGCCGACCTTTGCAGCGGCCTCGAACAGCTCATCCATGGTCTTGGGCGGCATGTTCTCGTCGAGACCAGCGCGCTTGAAGACCTCCTTGTTGTAGGTGGTGATGTAGGGGCCGAAGTACCAGGGCAGAGCCGTGTGGTGGTCACCCGCGCCCAGGGCGGTGGAGTCCCAAATGGACTTCACGAACTTGTCGCCGATACCGGGGGCCTTGACGTCGTAGTCCATGAGGAGGTTGGACTTGGACAGGGCGAGGATGGTGGAGGAGGGAACGTTGATAACGTCCGCCATCTTGCAGTTCGAGGCCTGAGCGGTCACGGTCTGGTCAAACTCGGCGCCGCCGCCCTGGTCGGTCCAGTTGATCTTGACGCCGGGGTTGGCGTCCTCGAATTCCTTGATCTTGGCCTTGAAGAAGTCGCCAAAGTCGTTCTGCAGACCCTGGGTCTGGAACGTGATCTCGCCTTCGACCTTCGAGGTGTCAATCTTCGAGTCGTCAAGGTTGCCCGCGGGGATGTCGCACGCGACATCGGGCTCGGGGATGGAGCCGGCAGCGGTCGAACCGCCGCTCGAGCTGTCGGAGCTGGAGCCACCAGGGTTGCAGGCGGCCAGGCCGAGGGTACTGAACATGGCGAGGGCAACGACGCCTGCAGCCATCTTCTTCTTCAACATGCGAAACCTCCATTGGTCCGTTCTTGTTGGTCGATCGATGGGATCGAGTCACTAACTATCTCGTGTTAGTTGATGTCTGAATCATAGCGGCCTGTGACGCTTCGCGCATCATTTGCCAACAACTTTGCGCATCGTTATCAAGCCGCAACATAACAGTTTGAGGCTTAATCACCCCCAACCTGGGCAATTACAAATGTCAGGTCCGTATCGCGCATATAACCGGCGAACTCGGGCCGGGAGTCAGGCCCGCACGAACGCGTGCCGATGCCATCCTGGAAGGCATCCAACCACAGGAACGTGCGCTCACTGTCAGGCAGATCCTCCCAGTGCGAGGCCTCGGCCAATTCGCGCTCACTCCACGGCGAGGCGCTCCACCCCAGGGACGAGGCCGGCAGAACGAGGACATCGCCCGCCTCACCGTGCAGCCGGAGGGCTTCGAGGTCGAGGCGCTGCCCACCCTCCTGGGGGCGCACGCTGACATCCCAGAGCTCGCGAACGGGAGCGCTGCCGTATCCGCGAGCGCCACTCACGCGCATGTCTGCGTATCCGATGAGTGTGTCGCCCAGCCACGAGGCTTCCCACTGCGATCCGGGCATCTCGATGCGCACGCCGAGGCGCGGGACACGCTCGGGCCAGGCCCCGTAGGGCGCGACGCGGGCAGACACCGACAGGGCCGGGGTCTCCCCCAGCAGAACGGGCCGGTATTCCCAGGTGAGGGTCACGCCGAACTGCGCGACGGGCGGGGCCCAGCGTTCGATGACGTGCTGGCAGGCGCCGTCCTCCTCGATGGATACGAGGCGTCGGCACAGCAGGTGCAGGCGGGCCTGCTCCCAGCGGGCTGCGTGCGAGGTTCCATGCTCGCCGCGCCCGACCCCGAGGGGACCGAGGTCGTCCTCGGAAATTCCCCAGTAGTCGATGGGGCCGCGCCCGCGGTCATTGTCGGTGGGGGCTCGATAGACGCTGAGTTCCACGCTCACGGGCATGGTTCCGATGCGCGCAAGGCGCCCGCGCGCATCGAGCGCGTAGGGGGCTTCCACACCATCGTCCGAGCGCACGACCGAGACGGGAGCACCGAGGAGTGCGCGCAGCCGAGCTTCATCCGCCCCGTGTCCGCGCGACAATTCCACGGCCTTCGCAAGGGCGGGCGCGTCCGGGGCCATCGCCTGAACCCACGGCCACGTGCCGGCGTAGGGGCGGGAGAGGGCATCGACGAGGCCGTCGCACACGAAGCTGCCATCGTGGACATCCTCGCCGAAGTCACCGCCGTAGGACAGGGCGCGGCGCCCATCCGGGAGAGTGCGCCACAGGGCGTGGTCGCGCCATTCCCATACGAAGCCACCGGCGTGACGGGGATGCCTCATCTGCGCGGCATAGCCAGCGGCGTTTCCGGGGCCGGTCCCCATCGCGTGCAGGTATTCGCACATGATGTAGGGGGCGCGGCGAATACGCTCGCGCGCGGCGTCGTCAACCCGCGCGGCGACGTGGGTAGGGACGGCAACCTCGGCGTGGGGATCGCTCTCATCGAGGACGGCGGCGACTTCCTCCAGGGTCGGGTACATGCGCGAGTAGATGTCCGCGTATTCGAGGGCATGGTCGCCCTCGTAGTGGACGATCGCCCGGGAACCGGTGCGCTCGTGCACCCAGCGCGCGCAGGCGACCAGGTTCGCGCCGGTGCCGGACTCGTTGCCGAGGCTCCAGCTCATGATCGAGGGATGGTTCTTGTCGCGCTCGAAGGCGCGGACCGTGCGGTCCATGTAGGCGTCGGCCCAGCGCGGGTCGTCGGAGGGATTATCGATCCACTCCCCCACGCCCTCGAACCCGTGCGTCTCAATGTCGCCTTCGAGCATGACCCACAGGCCGATTTCATCGGCGAGGTCGAGCAGGCGGGGATGGGGCGGGTAGTGGGAGGTGCGGATCGCATTGATTCCCATGGACTTCATGAGGGCGATATCCTCGCGCGCCCAGGCCTCGTCAAAAACACGCCCCTCGGCGGCGCGCACCTCGTGGCGGTTGACGCCGTTGAGAGTCAGGGGCTCGCCGTTGGCCATGAGGACGCCGCCCTCGATGCACACGCGGCGGAAGCCGATGCGCAGGCAGCGCTCCCCCGCGCCGAGGTCGTCCACGCCCTGGACGCTGACGCGCGCCTCATAGAGGGCTGGGTCCTGCGCGCTCCACGGGCGCACGCTACCCACTTCGATGCGGCCACTGCGGTAGCGGCCATCGTCGCCGCGTTCGAGCGAGCAGGCGAAAGACCAGAGTCCGTCGATGCTGAGATGCCCGGACAGATGAGCCTCCTGGGCACCAAGCACCCGGGCTTCGATGGTCACATAGCCCACCCCGGCCTCGTAGTCGGTGTCGATCCACAGGTCTTCGATGGCGCCGGGAGCGAGGCGGCGCAGGCTCACCGAGCGGAAGATGCCCGGCAGCCACCACTGGTCCTGATCCTCGAGGTAGGAGCCGGGGCTGAACTGGTGCACCCGCACGGTGATCACGTTGGGGCCGGGGCGCACGGCATCGGTCACGTCGAACTCGTGGGCGAGGCGCGAGCCGCGGGCCATGCCGATCCACGTGCCGTTGACCCACACGCTGGCCTGGCTTTCGACGCCGTCGAAACGCAGGCGGATGTGACCGCCCTGCCAGTCGGCGGGAAGCTCGAAGGTGCGGCGGTAGTCGCCGACGGGGTTGTCGTCGGGCGGGAACGGGGGGTCGACCGGGAAGGGGAAGTCGACGTTGGTGTAGGCGGGGTGACCGTAGGCGCCGTCGCCTCGCAGGACCCAGTGGCTGGGCACGTCAATCTCGGACACAGTGTCGACGGCGGCAGGCTCATCCCAGGGCTGCTCGACGTTGACAAAGGGAGCGGGGTCGGCGCTGTGATAGGCGAAGCTCCACATGCCATCGAGGCTGATGACCCCACAGTCGTCAGCGAGGTGCGCGCGCGGGGGCATAAGCGCGCCCGCGCCGGGAGCATAGGAAGGTAGTATCGATGTCACGTCTATGTGCCTTTCGGATGTCGTCGTCGAAACTCCGATCGTCAGAGATAAGACTAACACGTTATAGTTGTTGTGTTTCAACGAAACGCAACCGAGGATTGGGAGGCTTGCATGGAGCGCGCAACTCGGGCCGACGTCGCCCGCGCGGCAGGCGTCGCACCGTCGACCGTCTCCCTCGTCCTCAACGGACGAGGCCGGGACGTGAAGATCGCACCCGCCACCATCGACCGCGTCAAGCAAGCCGCACGCGAACTCAACTACATCCCCAACGCGGCCGCCCGCTCATTGCGCCGCGGCAAGTCCCACCTTATCGCTCTCCTCATGGCCGAGCTGCCGGACGATCCTTTCGTGCCCGTCGTTCACACGGTCCTCACGACCGCAATGATCGACATTCAGCGCCACGGCTACCTCCTCCTGCCCCTGTTCCAGTCCGGCGACGGAGCCTCGGACGCCGAGGTTATCCGCGGCGTCCTGGGCGACACACAGCTGGCCGGCATCATCCGTGAGACCACGTCGGCCGAGGCCTTCACCTCGCGCCTGCTCGCCAACCTCGGCATCCCCGTCGTCGCCATGTC
>CAUTGT010000010.1:0-14106 GCA_963537735.1 uncultured Actinomycetaceae bacterium
CTGACCTTGCGCACGTAGAGGTTGATCCAATTGGTCACGCTCTCGATGGCGTCACTGTCCGAGGCACGCACGAGCGCCGCAGAGTAGTGGGTAGCCGGGTCGAGGGAAGCGTCGATGTCCTCCCCCGCCGCGTGCGCGTCCGCCATCATGTCCGCCAGGGTATCCATCGAAACGAAGACGGCGTCGTCGAGCTCCGAGCCGGTGGCAAGGAGGTGAGCGCCAATCGGGCGCTCTTGCCCGAAGACGGAGAGGGTCTGCCCGTCCGCGCCGGGCACGGCGGCGCCGACGACGACGCTTCCGCGGGGCAGTGACGCGCCCTCCCCTTCGCGCATCCAGGGACCCAGCACGAAATCGCTCTCCGGCTGAAAGCCGACGACCCACCGAGTGGACCCGTCGGCGAGCGTCTCGGACACATAGAGCTGGTAGGACACAGCGGCGATGTCCTCGTTGGAGGACATGCGCGCCAGGGCCGAGCGCGGTTGGTGACAGCCCACGGGGGTCCCGAGCATGAGGAGACGCTTCTTCTCCACCTGGTTCAGGCAGCTCGTCGGGTACACGACGAGGTCGGCACCGAGCCTGCGCTCGGCGAGGGTGAGCTCCGCCCGCATCGCGCCGACGAGGATGAACCCACCGAACACACAGGCCGCCTGCGCGAGCGCGAGGACCGCGATGATGAGGGAACGAATGGGGTGCGCGCGGATGGTCATGAGGGGAACGCGACGCAGAGACAGCGCGTTGCTCATCGGCTCCCCTCACCGGCCCCTTCAACGTTGAGCCACAGTGCGGGACGCACCCCGTACTGCAGGTCCACGTTCGCGCCGCTGAGCGAGGGGGTGCCCGACGCATCGACGAATTGCGTGGCGAAACCGTATGTTCCGGGAGAGCGCAGCCACCAGTCCGCCGTGCCATCCTCGGAGACGCTCAGGGGTCCGGCAGCCGCGTGAACACTGGCGGGCGCCGCTCCTATATCGCTGTGGGCGGCCGGCGTATTCAGGTAGATGACGCTCTCGGTCTCGCTCAGCGCAAAGACCCGATCGTCGGTCGCAGCCCCGCCGCTCGCGCCGGTGATCGACTGATCCGCGTTCTCGTTGTGCACCGTCTCGATGAGCCCGCGCTCAACGGTGGTGAACGCCCCGTCGTAGAAGTCGCCGTTCATCCACGCGCGCAGATCGGAGTTCTCCCACGTGACCTCCTCAAAAGGCACGTGATGGTACTGGCGCGCGGCGAGGACATCAGCGCTGAGAAGCAGGAGTTGCCCGTCGATCTTATCGAGGACAATCCACTGAATCGGCTCGGGACCGTTCTGCGTATTTCCATCCTGCTCGTAAGAGCCGAAGGACACGGTGTCCCCCTTCGATGCCGAGCGGTACGGCAGCGCAGGATCGGCTTGGACGAGGGCCTGCGCGCGCTGCGCCGCATCACTGTACCCACCAAGCGCATGGAAGATCTGGTATGCCCCCTGGGCATCCCCGGCCTCGTCCAGGGCGACGGCCTCGCGATAGCGCACCGCGTTGCGCGCAACGATCACGAGGACGGCGACGAGGGATAGCACGAGCAAGACCGCGCCGATCCGCACGGTTTTTGAACGTCGTAGGGCCCTCACGCCGCCATTGTCTCCCATCTGGGGCAATACGTCAGGCGGAGGGCTTCGCATCCTTCTTCCAGGACGCCACCAGCGCGCCGATACCACTGCCGGCGACCAGGACGCTCATGATGCGCACGAAGGGCTGGAAGACGGTGTGGCAGCGCATCGTCTTCATCGCGCACAGCGGGCAGATGCCGCCGGGAATGAAGAACACGACGACGCTGGCGATGACCGCGAGCGCGAGCAGGACCAGGCGCACCGGCTTGTTCTTGACGAGGGAGGAGGCACCGTACAGCGCAATAAGGCCGACGGCGCTGCCAGCCACCATGTTCTGGCACTGGTGGCAGTGCATCCACGATCCGTCGGCCCGTTGCTCGCACGCCGAAAAGACGGTCACTCCTCCGGCGAGCAGCAGGGCGCTGAGGGCGGCGGGGACCAGGGGAATGATGACGTCCTTCTTTGCCACGGTATCCATTCCTTTGAGACAACGATCAGTGTTGATGAGCTTTACCTAAGTATATTAAGCCTAACAATCAGCGATCGTCAACGATCGATGACCTCGCCACGGCACCGCGAACAGCCCAGAAGATACAACTCACCCCCGCCGGGTCTCGACGGGGGCGAGGCGTGTCAGAGCAGGCCAGCGGTGCACAGGGCGCGACGCAGGGCCGACACCTCGTCGTCACTGATACCCACCATCGGCAGGCGCACGGCCGGACTGTCGATGACGCCCTGGAGCCACAGGGCATACTTCGCCATAACCGCTCCCTGTCCGCCACCCATGATGGCGTGCACGAGGGGGCGCAGGGAGTAGGACAGCTCGCGGGCCTCCCACACCTGGTCGGTGTCGAGCAGCTCGATCATGCGGCGGTACTGGGCCGACGCCACGTGCGCGACCACGGAAATGAAGCCCGAGGCGCCGCCCGTCATCCATGCAAAGTTCAGGCCGTCGTCGCCCGAGTAGTACTCCAGGCCCGTGCGGTGCATGCGCTCCACGCCGGTCTCCACGTCACCCGTCGCGTCCTTGACGCCCAGGATCCGCGGGTGCTGGGCGAGGATGTCAAGGGTCGAGTCAGAGAACGCGATGCCAGTGCGACCCGGGATGTCGTAGAGCATGACGGGCAGGTCGGTCGCATCCGTCACGGCGCGCACGTGCGCGCGCAGGCCCTCCTGGGAGGGGCGGTTGTAGTACGGGGAGACGATCAAGATGCCGTCGGCGCCGTGCTCCTGGGCACCCTCGCCGATGCGCACCGCGTGGGCGGTGTCGTTCGAACACGCGCCGCACAGGATGAACGCGCGATCCCCCACGGCTTCACGGACGGCGTCCGTCAGGTCATTCTTCTCCGGCTGGTGAGTCGTCGGCGACTCGCCCGTCGTGCCGGACAGCAGGATCGTGTCACAGCCGTCGTCGACCAGCTTGATCGCCAGGCGCTGCGCGGAGGGCAGATCGATCTCACCGGTGGGGGTCATCGGCGTGACCATGGCGGCTGCGAGGGAACCGAAGCGGCGGGGAGGAATGTTACTCATGCGTTCCATGATACGCATGGCCCCGCGCAATGGGCGCACCGCGTCCCCGAGGCGGACGGCGCCCACGTGCGCACCCGCGCGGCATCGCTCGTGCCGTGGGTCCTTAGTCGCGCTCCGCCCACCACATGTGCTGCGTGGGCCCATCGCCCATCACGCGCACCGCGCCCGAGGGCGCAAAGCCCGCCGACGTGTAAAAACGCTGGCGATCCTCATCATCTACGCCAACCCACACGCGCAGCTGGCCGCTCGTCAGGTCCGCGATCGCCGACAGCAGGCGCGACCCGTGCCCCGACCGGCGGAAGTTCTTATCCACCGTCAGCTCGTACACCTGCGTCGCGGCCACCGCCGCCTCACTCGGCGAAACGGAGTCGCCCGAGGTGGCCCCGGCCTCGTCGGGACCGGCGAGCGCACAGCCGACGATCGTATTGCCGTGCAGGGCGACGAGGAGGGCGGTGCCGCCTGGCCGCGGAGAGGCAAGCGTCGCCTCCCACTGGGCGGCGAGGGTCTCCTCCGTGATGCCCTGGGCGGCGAGAGCCTGCTCCCCCATGAGGGAGCGCCAGGCCTCGCACTGCAGGCGAGCGATCGCGCGCGCGTCGCCGCTCTGAGCGGGGCGCACGGAGCGGTCCGGACCCGCGGCCGAGCTCACAGGCCCATCACCTGATCGAGGCCGATCGTCAGGCCCGTGCGGCCGATCACGCGGCGTACACCCAGCAGGACACCGGGCATGAAGGACACGCGGTCGAAGGAATCCGTGCGGATGACCAGCTGCTCGCCCGCGTTGCCCAGGAGGATCTCCTCCGAGGCGGTGAGGCCGCGCAGGCGCACGGCGTGGACCGGAATACCGTCCACGCGGCCGCCGCGGCTACCGAGCTCGTCGGTTTCGGTCGCATCGGGCATCTCGCCCAGGCCTGCCTCGGCGCGCGCCTTCGCGATGCCACGCGCGGTCGCCACGGCGGTACCCGAGGGCGCGTCCACCTTGGCGGGGTGATGCATCTCGATGACCTCGGCGGACTCGAAGTAGGGGGCGGCCATGGCGGCGAACTTCATGGCGAGCACCGCGCCCATCGCGAAATTAGGGGCGATCAGGACGGCGCGCCCGGCGGCCTCAGCGTGCTCGCGCACGCGCGCGTAGGACTCTTCCGTCCACCCGGTCGTGCCCACGACGACGTCCACGCCCGCGTCGAGGAGTGCATGCACGTTGGACTCGGTGACACTGGGGATCGAGAAGTCGACGGCGACCTGCGCGCCGTTCACGCTCTGCGGCGTGATCTCATCGCCCGCATCGAAGAGGGCAACGACCTCCATGTCCGGGGCGTCGGTGACCGCCGATACGACGGTCGAGCCCATACGACCCTTGGCTCCTGTCACTGCGACGCGAATCATTGCGCTCTCCTTCTGATGGTTATCTGGCTGTCTTCAGGGTATTCCCACGCACGTGGCAACGGGCGCGGATGGACAGGGGGTATCTCACTCCCCCGCCTCTCACTGCGCGGGCAGGACGAGGGCGCGGCAATCCAGCTTGGTGATGAGGGAGGCCGCCAGGGCGCGCACGTCGGCGGCTTCCACCGCGTCGAACTCGGCGAGAGACTCGTCGATGGGGCGGTAGCGTCCGATGATCTCGGAGCGGCCCAGTCGCATCATGCGCGACCAGTTGTCTTCGAGGCCCAGGACGACGCCTCCTCGCACCTGTCCGCGCACGCGCGTCATCTCTTCCTCGGTCGGGCCGTCCACGGCGAGGTCTTCCAGCTGAGCGCGCATGATGGCCTCGACCTCGTGAACCTTGTCGGGGCTGCAGCCCGCGTACATGCCGAAGGTTCCGGTGTCGGAGTAGGCCACGTCGAAGGCGTAGGTCGTGTAGGCCAGGCCGCGCTTTTCACGCACCTCCTGGAAGAGGCGCGACGACATGGAGCCGCCCAGCACCGACAGCAGGACGCTCATGGTCGGGCCCGCCGGGTCCGTTGCCGCCAGGCCCTCGCAGCCGATGACGACGTGCGCCTGGGTCACGTCGCGCCTGCGCGTAATGTCCTTGTCGTGGTCGGGAATCGGGGTCACGGTCGTGGATCGACGAGGCCGGGGCGAGGCCGCACTGCGCGCGTCCCAGGGCGATCCCTCCAAGGCGGCCTGCACGCGTTCGCACACCGATTCGTGGTCGACGTTGCCGGCGGCCGCGACGATGAGGGATGAGGGGCCGTAGTGGGCCTGGTAGTGCTCCCACACGTCCGCGCGCTCGACCTCGCGGATCGCCTGGGGCGTGCCGCCGACGGGGCGGCCGATCGGGCGGTCACCGTGGACGGCCAGCTGGAAGGCGTCGTGGACCGTGTCCGTGGGCGAATCCTCCCCCATCGCCAGCTCGTCGAGGATGACGCCGCGCTCCATCGAGAAGTCCTCCTCGTCGAGGCGCGAGTCGGTGACCATGTCAGTCAGCGTCTCAATCGCCATGTCGAGGTCAGCGTCGCGCACGCGCGCCCAGTACGCGGTGTGCTCACGAGCAGTCTCCGCGTTCGACTCCCCGCCCACGCTGTCGAAGGCAACCGCGATGTCGAGGGCGGACCGTTTGTTCGTCCCCTTAAACAGAAGATGCTCGAGGAAATGGGTCGATCCGGCCGTGCGCGGCCCCTCGTCGCGCGACCCCACGGGCACCCACAGGGACACGCCCGCGCTCTTCGTCGCGGGAATCTCCTGGGTCAGGACGCGCGTCCCGGCCCCCAGGATCGTGCGATCAATGCGGGTATCGCCATCCTCGATGGATAGGCGGGCCTCGTCGAGCGGCAGCGGCTTGGGCGTCATACTTCTCCTCTTGCGTCCCCATCATCCGGGGGTTGGCACGAAACGTTCACAGTGTAGCCGCAAAAAGGCAGGTGGCCGGGCGGAGCACACGCTCCGTCCCGGCCACCGGTCCGTTTTAGCTAGCGGGAGCTACTCACTCCTCGGAAGCGCCGTCCTCGCGCTCGTCGTCGCGGCGACGACGGGTGCGGGTACGGGGGCGACGCTCGCGACGCTCGGAGCGGTCGCGGCGCTCACGGCGCTGCTCGGTCTGCTCGCCCTCGGCGGCCTCGAGCTCGCCGGCCTCACCGTCGATGACGGCGTGCAGGCTCAGCTTGCCGCGGTCTCCGATCTCAGCGATCTCGACCTCGACCTGCTGGCCGACCTGCAGGACGTCGTCCACAGAGTCGATGCGCTTGCCACCCACGAGGCGACGGACCTGCGAGATGTGCAGGAGGCCGTCCTTGCCGGGGGTCAGCGACACGAAGGCGCCGAACGAGGTGGTCTTGACGACCGTGCCGACGAAGCGCTCGCCGACCTCGGGCATCTGCGGGTTCGCGATCTGGTTGACCATCGTGCGGGCGGCCTCGGCGGAGGCGCCGTCGGAGGAGGCGATGTAGACGGTGCCGTCGTCCTCGATGGTGAGGTCAGCGCCGGTCTCGTCCTGGATCTGGTTGATCATCTTGCCCTTGGGGCCGATGACCTCGCCGATCTTGTCGACGGGGACCTTGACGGTGATGATGCGAGGAGCGTTGGGGCTCATCTCATCCGGGCCGTCGATCGCCTGGTTGATCAGGTCGAGGATCGCCAGGCGGGCGTCGCGGGCCTGGGCCAGAGCGGCGCGCAGCACCTGGGAGTCGATACCGTCGAGCTTGGTGTCCAGCTGCAGGGCCGTGATGAAGTCACGGGTACCGGCAACCTTGAAGTCCATGTCGCCGAAGCCGTCCTCGGCGCCCAGGATGTCGGTCAGGGTGACGGCCTTGAACTGGCCATCAACCTCACCGGTCATAAGGCCCATCGCGATGCCCGCGACGGGGGCGCGCAGCGGCACGCCGGCCTGGAGGAGGGACAGGGTCGAGGCGCAGACGGAGCCCATCGACGACGAGCCGTTGGAGCCCAAGGTCTCGGAGACCTGACGGATCGCGTAGGGGAAATCCTCACGCGAAGGCAGGACGGGAACCAGGGCGCGCTCGGCCAGGTCGCCGTGGCCAATCTCGCGGCGCTTCGGGGAGCCGACGCGTCCGACCTCGCCCGTGGAGAACGGGGCGAAGTTGTACTGGTGCATGTAACGCTTGGCGTTGACGGGCGACAGGTTGTCGATCTGCTGCTCCATGCGCAGCATGGCCAGGGTGGTGATGCCCAGGATCTGGGTCTCGCCACGCTGGAACAGGGCGGAGCCGTGCACGCGGGGCAGGACCTCGACCTCGGCGGAGAGCGAACGGATCTGGCGCGGGGTACGGCCGTCCATGCGGATCTCTTCGCGCAGGGTGCGGTTACGGATCGTGGCCTTCTCGAGCGAACGGAAGGCAGCCTTGAGAGCCTTCTCCGACTCAGGGAAGCGCTCGGCCAGGGCCTCGAGCATCTCTTCCTTGACGGCGTCAACGGCCTCGTCGCGGGCGAGCTTACCCTCGGTCAGCAGAGCCTGGGCAACCTTCTCGGCCGCGTATTCCTCGACGGCGGCGTACTCTTCGTCGGTGTAGTCCAGGAACAGCGGGAAGTCGACGGTCTCCTTGGAAGCCTTCTCGGCAACCTTGAGCTGAGCCTCGCACAGGACCTTGATGAAGGGCTTGGCGGCCTCGAGGCCGTCGGCCACGACGTCTTCGGTGGGCGCGGTGGCGCCAGCCTGAATGAGCTCCCACTGGTTCTTGCCGCCGCCGGCCTCGACCATCATGATCGCGACGTCTTCGGAGCCGTCTTCCTTGGTGACGATGCGGCCCGCGACAACGATGTTGAACACGGAACGCTCGAGCTCGCTCCAGCGCGGGAACGCGACCCACTGGTCGTCGATAAGCGCCAGGCGGGTGCCACCGATCGGGCCGGTGAAGGGCAGGCCTGCGATCTGGGTGGACATGGAGGCGGCGTTGATCGCCAGGACGTCGTAGGCGTCGTCCGGATCAATCGTCAGGACGGTCTCGACGACCTGGACCTCGTTGCGCAGGCCCTTGACGAAGCCGGGGCGCAGCGGGCGGTCGATGAGGCGGGCGGCCAGGATGGCCTCGGTGCCCGCGCGGCCTTCGCGGCGGAAGAAAGAACCGGGGATGCGACCCGCGGCGTACTGACGCTCTTCAACGTCGACGGTCAGCGGGAAGAAGTCGAACTGGTCCTTGGGGTTCTTGCCCACCGTGGTGGCGGACAGAACGGTGGTGGAATCGTCCAGGTAGGCCAGGGCGGAGCCGGCGGCCTGCTTGGCGAGACGGCCGGTTTCGAAGCGCACGGTGCGCTTGCCGAAACGGCCGTTGTCGATAATCGCCTCTGCGGCGACGATGTCGGAGCCTTCCATCATGGGGCGTTTCTCCTTGGTTTGTTGGTGTCGCGCTCCACTTCGGCCTTCGATCGAAGCCCACGGATAAACGCTCCGTAGGCCACTGTCGAAAACCGGCGGCTTTCGCGCGAAATATAACGGTTTGCCCGAGGCGGGCGTGTGAAAACCGGCCCGTCTCCGCTACGGGAGGCGGGCCGGCCCAAAATCAGCGGCGCAGGCCGAGACGCTCGATGAGCGAGCGGTAACGCTCGATGTCGATGTCAGCCAGGTAACCCAGCAGGCGGCGACGACGGCCGACCAGCAGCAGCAGGCCACGGCGGGAGTGGTGGTCATGCTTGTGGGTCTTGAAGTGCTCGGTCAGATCCTTGATGCGGCGGGTCAGCAGCGCGATCTGCACCTCGGGGGAACCGGTGTCGCCCTCGTGGGTCGCGTACTCGGCGATAATCTGGTCCTTGACGTCCTTGCTCAGCGGCACAGGCTTCTCCTTTGTGTTCGTTGCGCGGGGCATCCGGGCTTTTCCCGGGTGCTGACAGTCCGCGGCCGGTGTACGGCCTTTCTACAGTAGCACGCCGCCACCGTTATCCCCACAATGAGCGACCAAGCTAACGATTCTGCCCTCTGACAAGGCCTTCTCCCCTCCCCCGCCCGCGCTCCCCGGCCTCGGGCTGGGTGCGTGCGCCCCTTGGGGGTGGCCCGGGTACGTCGGAGGGATCCCTATCGCGCGGTAACGGAGTCCGGGTCGACGCGGCCGGCGACGCCGATGCCGAGGACGGAGGCCGTCTGGCGCAGGTCGTCGTCCATCTGGGTGAGCAGTCCGTCGAGGGACTCGAAGGAAAGCATGGGGCGGATGCGCGACACGAAGGTCACCGCGATGCGTTCGCCGTACAGGTTGAGGTCGGAGCGGCCCAGGACGTGGGCTTCGACGGTGCGTTCCTCGCCGTTGAACTGGGGGTTGGTACCCACGGAGATGGCGGCGGGGAGGAACTCGGCGGACTGGGTGCCGGGCACGGCGCGCACGACCCACCCGGCGTAGACACCGTCGGCGGGGATGACGCCTTCGACGTCCTCAGACAGGTTTGCGGTCGGGAATCCGAGGGTGCGGCCCCGCTTGAAGCCGTGGCACACGGTGCCGCGGATGCGGTGAAGGTGGCCGAGGACGCGGGCGGCGCCGGACACGTCGCCGGCGGCGAGGAGCTCGCGCACCCAGGAGGAGGACCAGCGGCGTCCCTCGGGTGCCTCGATGTCGGTGACCGTAATGACGTTGAAGCCGTAGCGGCGCCCGAGCTCGCGCAGCGTGTCAATCGTGCCCGCGTTACCCCGTCCGAAACGGAAGTCTTCGCCGACGACAACCTCGCGCGCACCGCAGCGCTCCACCAGGTATTCGTAGACGAACTCTTCGGCTTCGAGGCTGTAGACGCTCGCGTCGTAGTGGGCGACGAGCGTGGCGTCCAGTCCGGCGGCGGCCATCGCGTCGAGGCGGTCGCGCAGCGGGGAGATCAGCTGGAGGCCTACCTCCGGCTTGTGGACCTGGATGGGGTGCGGGTCGAACGTAATGGCCACGGCGTCGACGCCGAGCTTATGGGCTCGCTCGATGCAAGTGGAGATGACCTTCTTGTGTCCGTTGTGCATGCCATCGAAGTTGCCGATGGTGACGACGCTGGCCTCGTTGCCGGGAATGTCAGAGAGGGAATACCAAACGTTCATGAGTCTCTTTCTAGAAAACCAGGACGGTGCGCAGCCGTGCCGCGTCGATGCGAAGCAGGCCCAGGACGGAGCCGTCGGGCGCGACGGCGGCGAGCGGCACGGCCTCCTCCTCGGACGCGTCATCCGGGCGGTATCCGACCTCGGTCGCCCACTGGGCCAGCTGACCGCGCGAGCGCCTGGGCGCCTGACCGTGCGCGAACGCTCCAGCCTCAGCCTCGGTCAAGAGCAGGGAGGGGAACATGGTGCGCGCAGCCTCACCCAAAGGAACGAGGGGCAGGACCGGTTCCGCGTCCGGCTCCCCTTCCGGGGTGGCTGCCTCGACGGCGGCGCTCAGTTCCTCGAGCGTCATCGCCGTCTCCAGGGGCACATCGCCCACGCGCGTGCGGCGCAGCGCGGTCAGGTGGGCGCCCACGCCGAGCGCCTCACCGGCGTCGCGCGCGAGGGCGCGCACATAGGTGCCCGAGGAGCACTCGACGATAACGTCGACGTCGACCACGCGAACGGGGCCGGAGGGCACCTGTTCGTCAGGCGCGTTGTCGGCGTCGCTCTCCTCAAGGATGCACTCGGCGGGGCGCGGGGGCGCGAGGACCTCCAGGCGAGAAATGCACACCGGACGCGCCGCCAGTTCAACGTCCTCACCCGCGCGGGCGAGGGCGTAGGCGCGCTTGCCGTTCACCTTGATCGCCGAGACGGTCGAGGGCACCTGCATGATGTCTCCGCGCAGCGGGGCGAGCGCGGCCTCGAGCTGTTCCTCGCTCAGCGACGCACAGCCAACGGCCGCGGTCGCGACACCCTCGGCATCGTCCGTGTTGGTGGCGACGCCGAAGCGGATCGTCGCCCGATATTCCTTCGAATGACCGCTCACCCAGGTGAGCAGCTTCGTCGCCTTTCCGATGCCGATCACGAGGACTCCCGTGGCCATCGGGTCCAGGGTGCCGCCGTGCCCCACCTTGCGGGTGTGGGCCAGGCGTCGCACGCGCGAGACCACGTCGTGGCTGGTGAGCCCCTGCGGCTTGTCGATGACAAGCAGGCCGGGACGAGGATTATCGGGTCGACGAGCCATGAGGGTCAGGCCCAATCCTTCGCGTCTGCCTCGTCCTCTTCGTCGTCGTGACGGTAGGGGTCGGCGTCACCGGCGTAGGTGGCACCGGCAGATGCGGCGGCGATGGCCTCGTCCTTCGCCTTGGCCTTGGCCAGGGCGTCCTCGAGCGCGGCGGCGCTCTCGGGCAGCGCGTCGGGGATGAACTCCAGGGTCGGGGTCAGGCGCAGGCCCAGGGCCTTGCCCACGCGGGAACGGAAAAGACCCTGCGCGGACGCAAACGCGCGCGCGGCCTTCTCACGCTGCTCGTCGTCGCCGAGCACCGTGTAGAAGATGGACGCGTGCTGCAGGTCGCCCGTCACGCGCACGTCCGTGATGGTCACGAGCTCCAGGCGGGGGTCCTTCACGTGGCGTCCAATCATCGACGCGACGGTCTGCAGGATTCTCTCCTGCACCTTTCGAACGCGAGCTTCGTCAGCCATCGCGCCCTCCTTTCGGGCGTTATCGCCCTGGTCAAAACACTTGGTGAGAGAAGATCGGGGTCCGAGCGTGCCCGGACCCCGATACTTCAAGCCATGCGATCAGTCACGAGCCTTCTCGCGCATCTCCCAGGTCTCAATGACGTCGCCTTCGGCGATGTCCTTGTAACCCAGCGTGATACCGCACTCGTAGCCCTCGCGGACCTCGGTGACGTCGTCCTTCTCGCGACGCAGGGACTGGATCTCGAGGTTCTCGGCGACAACCACACCGTCGCGCACCAGGCGAGCCTTGGTGCCGCGCTTGATCGTGCCGGAGCGGACGATCGAACCGGCGATGTTGCCGAACTTGCCGGAGCGGAAGACCTGACGGATCTCCGCGGTACCCAGCTGGACCTCCTCGTAGATCGGCTTGAGCATGCCCTTGAGGGCAGCCTCAATGTCGTCGATCGCGGAGTAGATGACGTTGTAGTACTTGATCTCGACGCCCTCGGCATCCGCCATCTCGGCCACGCGCTCGGCGGGACGGACGTTGAAGCCGATGATGACCGCGTTGTCGACGGTCGCCAGGTTGACGTCGTTCTGCGTGATCGCACCGACGCCGCGGTGGATGATACGCAGCGCGACCTCGTCGCCCACGTCGATGCGCAGCAGCGAGTCTTCCAGGGCCTCGACGGCACCGGACACGTCGCCCTTGATGACCAGGTTGAGGGTGTCGACCTCGCCCTCGGCCAAGACCTTGTCGAAGTCCTCCAGGGAGACGCGCTTGCGGCGCTTGGCCAGCAGGGCCTGACGCTCGACAGCCTCACGCTTGTCGGCGATCTGGCGGGCCGTGCGGTCATCCGACGCGACCAGGAACGAGTCGCCGGCGCGCGGGACAGACGTGAGACCGAGGACCGCGACGGGGGTCGACGGGCCGGCCTCGGAGACGTCGTTACCGGCGTCGTCGAACATGGCACGCACGCGGCCGTAGGAAGAACCGACCACGAGGGAGTCGCCCACGTGGAGCGTGCCGCGCTGGACCAGCATGGTCGCGACGGCGCCGCGACCCTTGTCCAGGTTCGCTTCGATGGCGACACCGCGCGCGTCGGTGTTCGGGTTTGCCTCGAGGGTCAGAGCCGCGTCGGCGGTCAGCAGGACTGCCTCGAGCAGCTCGCGGATGCCCTTGCGCTGCTTGGCGGAGATGTTCACGAACATGACGTCGCCGCCGTACTCTTCCGCGACCAGGCCATACTCGGTGAGCTGGGAGCGGATCTTCTCCGGGTTCGCCGTGTCCTTATCGACCTTGTTGACCGCGACGACGATCGGCACGCCGGCGGCCTGCGCGTGGTTGATGGCCTCAACCGTCTGGGGCATGACGCCGTCATCGGCAGCGACCACGAGGATCGCAATGTCGGTGACCTGAGCGCCACGTGCACGCATGGCCGTGAAGGCCTCGTGACCGGGGGTATCGATGAAGGTGATCGGGCGGACGGTGCCGTCCTCAGCCTTGACCGTGACCTGGTAGGCGCCGATGTGCTGGGTGATGCCGCCGTGCTCGGTGTCGACGACGTCGGTGTGACGGATCGCGTCGAGCAGCTTGGTCTTACCGTGGTCGACGTGACCCATGACGGTGACGACCGGCGGACGGGGCACCATGTTCTCGGCGTCGTCGAGCTCTTCGGCCTCGAGGTCGATGTCGAAGGACTCGAGCAGCTCGCGGTCCTCATCCTCGGGGGAGACAACCTTGACGTCGTAGCCGAGCTCCGCGCCCAGGGCCTCGAAGGTGTCCTGGTCGAGGGACTGCGTGGCGGTCGCCATCTCGCCCAGGGCGAAGAGGACCGTCACGAGCGCTGCGGGATTAACGTCGATCTTCTCGGCGAAGTCAGCAAGGGATGCGCCCTGACGGATGCGGATCTGCGCGCCGTTACCGCGCGGGATCGACACGCCGCCGATGACGGGTGCGTTCTGCTGCTCGTACTCTTGACGCTTCGCGCGCTTCGACTTGCGTCCGCGCTGCGAGCGGCCGCCTCCGCGACCGAATGCGCCCGGCGTGGAACCGCGACCGCCGCGGCCACCGCCGCGGGGACCGCCGAAGCCGCCGCCGTTGTTCTGGGGACCGCCGGCGCCGGCGCCTGCACCTGCACCGCCGGGACGTGCGCCGCCGCGACCGCGTCCACCGCGGCCGGTGCGCTCGCCGCCGCCGGTACCGGAGGCAGCGTTACGTGCGAAGTTCGCCTGGCCGGGCATCATGCCCGGGTTCGGACGGTTGCCGCCGGGGCGTGGGGCGCCGGGACGAGGACCACCGTTGCCGGAGGCACCCTGACGCGTGGCGCCGGGACGGGGGCCGCCGTTGCCGGAAGCACCCTGACGCGTGGCGCCGGGGCGCGGGCCGCCGGAGCCGCCGGGGCGCGGCATGCCCTGCGAGGAGGCGTAGGGGTTGTTGCCCGGGCGCGGGCCACCGGGGCGCGGGCCACCGGGGCGAGCCGGGCGCGGGGCGTCAGCGCGACGAGGCGCGGGCTTGGGGGCGCCGCCTTCCGCGCTCTTGCGG
>CAUTGT010000011.1:0-13882 GCA_963537735.1 uncultured Actinomycetaceae bacterium
GAAGGGGTAAGGGGGAGGCGTACTCATGCGTGCGCTCCTTCACTTGGTTCGAGGACGATTTCCTCACCGGGAGCTCGCCCGCCCATGCGTTCGAGCTCGAGTGCCTGTTCCAAGATGATCTGCGCCGCGACCTGGTCAATGACGCTGCGATGCTCGATCTCGGGAATCCCAGATGCACGCAGGCGCGCGTGCGCCTGGTTGGACGTCATGCGTTCGTCAACCATCGCCACACGAACATCGGGAACAAGCTTCTTGATGCGTCGCGCGTACTTGCGCGCACCCTTCGCAGAGATCCCCTCTCCCCCACGCAAGTGCCGAGGCAGTCCGACGATCACTTCGATCGCGTCGTGGCTACGCACGATGTCGGCCAAGCGATCAAGATCGGACAGATCGGGAGCCCTGTGAAGGGTTTCAACGGGCATCGTGAGAATGCCGTCCGGGTCGCACCGGCTGACGCCGACACGCACGGTGCCGACGTCTACGCCGATACGAATACCCCGACGAATACTCACAGAGCCTCGATTTCCTTGCGGATCGCGTCGATCGCGTCCGCGATGCCCTCGGGCTTGGTGCCGCCACCCTGAGCGATGTCGTCACGGCCACCGCCGCCGCCGCCCATGTACTTGCCGACGGCGCGAACCAGAGCGCCGGCCTTCACCGACGCCTGCCGCGCTGCCTCGTTCGTCGCGACGACGAGCGAGGGCTTACCGCCGACGACGCCACCGAGGGCGACGACAGTTCCGCGCTCATTGCCGAGGCGGTCACGCACATCGAGCGCAAGGGTACGCAGAGCGTCCGCAGACGGCATCTCACCAACTGCTGAGGCGACGACGGTCACGGGACCGACGGCCTTCGCGGAAGCTGCCAGATCGGCGCCCTGGCTCAGAGCCTGGGCCGTGCGGATCTTCTCGAGCTCCTTCTCGGACTCGCGCAGCTTCGCCAGCAGCGACTCGATGCGCTCGGGCAGCTCATCGGCGCGGCCGCCCACAAGCTGGGAGAGCTGGTTGACGAGCGCGTGTTCCTTCGCCTGGTACTCGTACGCGCCGGTGCCAACGAGGGCCTCGATACGACGCACACCAGAAGCCACCGAGCCTTCACCGAGGAGGGTCACGCGGCCGATGTGGCCGGTCGTCGGGACGTGCGTACCACCGCACAGCTCGCGGTCAAAGCCATCACCGATCGTGACGACGCGAACCTCGGAACCGTACTTCTCACCGAAGAGCGCGATCGCACCGGCTGCCTTGGCCTCGTCGATGCTCATGATCTCGGTCGTCACAGGCATGTCCTCAGCAAGCTTTTCGTTGACGAGGGCCTCGATATCGTTCAGCTGGGAGCCGGACAGGGCGCTGGAGTGACGGAAGTCGAAGCGCAGACGCGACGGCGAGTTCTCAGAACCGGCCTGATCAGCGTTTTCGGACACGACGTTGCGCAGACCCGCGTAGACCATGTGGGTCGCGGTGTGAGCACGCGCGATCGCGAGGCGGCGCTGGCCGTCAATCTCGGCGTACGCCTTCTCGCCGACCGTCATGCCGCCCTCGGTGAGGGTGCCGCGGTGCACGCTCAGGCCACGAATCGGGGCCTGCACGTCGTGAACCTCGACGACACCTCCGCCGGCGAGGCGAATCGTGCCGTGGTCGGCCAGCTGGCCACCCATCTCGGCGTAGAACGGGGTGCGATCAAGGATGACCTCGACCTCGGCAGGGGCGCTGGCCGCGGGGGCCTCAACGCCGTCGACGAGGAGGGCCTGGACGGTGGCCTCGCTGGCCTGCTCCGTGTAGCCCAGGAACGTCGATCCTCCCCCCATTGCCTTTTCAATCTCGTGGAAGATGCGCACGTCCGTGTGGCCGGTCTTCTTCGAGCGCGCGTCAGCACGTGCGCGCTCCTTCTGCTCGGCCATGAGCGTGCGGAAGCCTTCTTCGTCGACGGACACGCCCTGCTCGGCGGCCATCTCGAGGGTCAGGTCGATCGGGAAACCGTAGGTGTCGTGCAGCGAGAATGCGGACTCACCCGAGATCATCGGGGCGCCCTTCGACTCCTTCGCAGTGGCCACGGCCGCGTCCAGGATCGTGGTACCAGTGCTGAGGGTGCGGCGGAAGGCCTCCTCCTCCGCGTAGGCGACCTCGGAGATCGTCTTCCAGTTGGTCTCCAGCTCAGGGTACGAGGCCTTCATCGCGTCCTTCGACGCCGTAAGGAGCGTCGGCATGGTCGCCTCGTCGACGCCGAGCAGACGCATCGAGCGAACCGCGCGGCGGATCAGGCGGCGCAGAACGTAGCCGCGACCGTCGTTACCGGGGCGCACTCCGTCGCCGATGAGCATGAGCGAGGAGCGCACGTGGTCGGCCACGACACGCATGCGCACGTCGTCGTCGTAGGCCGCGCCGGCCTCGGGGCCGGCGGCGCCCAGGCCGTAGCGCTTGCCGCTCATCTGCATGGCGGCATCGATGACGGGGAACACCTCGTCGATCTCGTACATGTTGGGCTTGTCCTGCATGACGAACGCGAGACGTTCAAGGCCGGCGCCCGTATCAATGGCCTTCTTGTCCAGCTCACCGAGCAGCGGGTAGTCCTTACCGGTACCTTCGCCGCGCATGTACTGGTCGAAGACCAGGTTCCACACCTCGAGGTAGCGGTCGCCGCCCGGATCCACCGTGCCGCCCACGGCCTCGGGGCCATAGGCCGGGCCGCGGTCGTAGTGCCACTCGGCGCAGGGGCCGGCAGGGCCCGGCTGGCCGGTGTCCCAGAAGTTTTCGACGCGAGGCAGGCGCACGATGTGAGCCGGGTCCATGCCGATCTGCTTCGTGAGAACGTTGAAAGCTTCCTCGTCCTGGTCCCAAATCGTCACCCAGAAGCGATCGCCATCGAGGCCGTACTTGCCCTCGTCGCGCGAACCGGTCAGCAGGTCCCACGCGAAGTTGATGGCGCCTTCCTTGAAGTAATCGCCGAAAGAGAAGTTACCGTTCATCTGGAAGAACGTACCGTGACGCGTCGTCTTGCCGACGTTATCGATGTCGTTCGTGCGGATGCACTTCTGCACCGACGCGGCCCTGGGCCACGGCGCAGGCTCAACACCCATGATGTAGGGGATGAACGGAACCATGCCGGCGATCGTGAAGAGGATCGACGGCTCGGGCGAGACCAGGGAAACGGAAGGACAGATCTCATGACCCTGCTTCTCGAAGTAGTCGAGCCAGCGGGTGCGGATTTCAGACGTACGCATAGTCCCCCATGTTAGACGGTTGGCGCCGCTCGCGACACATCGGCGCGCGCAATCGGACAGTGGAATGACAGAAAAAACCGTGCCCCCGAGCAACGCTCGGGGGCACGGAGTTGACTAGGGTCAGCGCGAGTAGTGCTCGACGACCATCTGGACGTCGACGGTCACGGGGACCTCAGCGCGCTTGGGGCGACGCACCAGGGTCGCCTTGAGGCGGGACAGCTCGACATCCAGGTACTCGGGGACGGCGGGCAGCACGTCGCGGTGAATACCCTCAGCGGCGATCTCGAAGGGAACCGTGGTCTGCGACTTCGGCTTGACCTGCAGGGTCTGGCCGGGCTTCACGCGGTACGAGGGACGGTCGACGATCTTGCCGTCAACGAGGATGTGACGGTGCACGACGAACTGGCGGGCCTGCTGGATGGTGCGGGCGAAGCCAGCGCGCAGGACGAGGGCGTCGAGACGCATCTCGAGCAGCTCGACCAGGTTCTCACCGGTCAGGCCGGCGGTGCGACGGGCCTCTTCGAAGGCGCGGCGCAGCTGCGACTCGCGGATGCCGTACTGAGCGCGCAGACGCTGCTTTTCCTTCAGACGAACGGCGTAGTCGGAATCCTGGCGGCGGCGGGTGCGGCCGTGCTCACCGGGGCCGTAGGGACGCTTCTCGAAGTAGCGAACGGCCTTGGGGGTCAGGGCCAGACCGAGGGCGCGGGACTCGCGCACCTGCTTGCGGGAACGATTCGTTGCCATGTTTCTTCTTCCTGTTTCTCATGTCATGCCGGGAATCCCGGCATGGGGCCAACTCCAGGACCGGTTTGGTCCGTCGGCTAAGGCCCCAGGTGCCCGCTGGTGCGGACAACTGTTCCATCCTAGCGTCTTTTCAGCAGATTGCGAATCACACCGAGCCGCTTCGTGAGCATCGCCTCATGCCCATTCTCCGTCGGCTCGTAGTACTGCGTGCCATCCAAGTCGTCCGGCAGGTACTGCTGCGCCGCGACATGGTGGGGGTGATCGTGCGCGTAGAGGTAGCCGTCGCCATGGCCCAGAGTCTTCGCACCGGCGTAATGCGCGTCGCGCAAATGTTCGGGCACCGCTCCCCCACGACCGGCGCGCACATCCGCGATGGCACGGTCAATCGCCAGATAGGTCGCGTTCGACTTCGGCGCAGTCGCCACAGCGACAACCGCCTGAGCGAGGAGTAGACGCGCCTCGGGCATGCCGATAAGCGCGACGCCCTGCGCGACACTGACGCAGGTGGTGAGCACCTCGGGAGCGGCCATGCCAATTTCCTCGGATGCAGCGATCATGATACGCCTCGCGATGAAACGCGGATCTTCCCCTGCCTCGATCATGCGAGCCAAGTAGTGAAGGGAAGCATCCACGTCAGATCCGCGCATCGACTTGATGAAAGCGCTGGCCACATCGTAGTGCTGATCCTTACTCCATCGAACGAGGGCTTGGTTGGCTGCCGCTTCGACGCTCGCAACGGTGATCACACCAGACCCGTCATCACTGGCCACGCCGGCCGCCGCCTCGAGGAGCGTCAAGGACTTGCGCGCATCCGAGCCCGCCAGACGCACGAGGCCAGCCACGGCCTCGTCTGTGATGGAGAAGCGCCCAGCGAGACCGCGCTCATCCGCCAGCGCGCGGCGGATCAATCCCTCGATCGCGTCCGAATCCAGGGGCCTCAGCGTCAGCAGGAGCGAGCGCGAGAGAAGCGGCGAAATAACCGAGAACGACGGATTCTCCGTCGTCGCCGCAACGAGCACCACCCAGCGATTCTCAACCGCCGGAAGCAGCGAATCCTGCTGCGACTTGGAAAAGCGATGCACCTCGTCGACGAACAGAATCGTTTCTTCTCCCCCGCTTGCCAGGGTTCGACGCGCATCATCCACAACTCGCCGGACGTCGCTGACACCGGAGGACACTGCGGACAGCTCAATGAAACGGCGCCCGGACGCGCGCGCAATCAGGTAAGCAAGGGTCGTCTTACCCGTTCCCGGCGGCCCCCACAGCACGACGGAGGAGACGGCGACACCATCACGCGAACCGGGCGACAGAAGACGGCGCAGCGGCGCCCCTTCACCGAGCAGGTGAGACTGTCCGACTACCTCATCGAGGGTCGTCGGGCGCATACGAACGGCGAGGGGCGCGCCCGCGTTGAAAGCAGGCACGCCCGACTCGTCGACAGATTCAGAATCAAACAGATCCATGAAACCTAGCTTAGGACAGAGTGACTCCATTCGAGGAGGAGCCGATCTTAGGACCGGAGAGAACCTGGACGACCACGAGGCCGCCGAGGATCAGCATGCAGGCACCGGCACCGAGCAGGTATCCGTTGAGCCCCTCGGATTCATCGCCAGCAAGCGAAGAGGACAGCATCTCGGCGTGAAGCTTCACGGCGCCCGATGCGTCAACCGACGAACCGTTCGCAGCTGCACCGACAGCGGAAGCGACCTTGAATTCGGCCCATCCGACGAGTTCGTGCGAGCGGTTTGCAACGACGACCTTGTACTCACCGGTCGGCAGACCCGTAAGGTCCATGGTGACCTTGTTGGAATCCTCGACCTGCAGCCAACGGGCCTCGCCGGTCTGCATGATGTTGGCGCTGACCCAGTCGCCGGCGGCGGCCTTCTCCGCGGGGACGTTGATGGTCAGCTGGCCGGCCGTGAAGGCCGCGCTCACGCCACCCTTGTTCGAGTCGTTGAGCTGGGACACGTCACTAATCGGCGAGACAGGGGTCTCGGACGGCTGCGAAGGGGTCGCAGACGCGGACGGGCTAGACGTGGGGGACGTGCTCTCGGAAGGAGTCGGCGACGGGCGCACGGCAGGCAGCTGCGGATCGTCGGGCTGCGGTGCGGGAGCTGCGGAAGGCTCCGTCGTGGGCTCAACGACCGGGTCCGGGGCAGGCACCGGGGCAGGATCAGCGGTCGGTTCAACCGTCGGAGCGGGCTCGGGGTCCGTCGTGGGGGCAGGCTCGGCCGTGCGAGCGGGCGAAGCCGTCGGATCGTCGGTGGGCGCAGCGGTCGGGTCCGCCGTGGGAGCGGGCGTCGGGTCTGCGGTGGGAGCGGGCGTCGGATCGTCGATGTTATCCCTGTACGGCGTGTAGATGCTCACCGTGGCATACATAGGGTTGGGCTCAGGACCAGAGGAATCACTGCGGTACAGCACGACGGTGACTGTGTGGATCTCACCCGGCAGCCACTTAATGCCCTGAACGTTGTTCTTGCCGTCAGGCACAGCTGCATAGATATACGGCTCCTTCAACGACTCAACGTCCCATAGACGCGGGTCAGAGGGCGTCACCACCTCGCCACCACGCTTGAAAGTCGGACTTGCGAGCGGAGTGACTGCTCCATGATCAAGGATGAGTCCCCAGTGGCCGGTTGCGGCAAACTCAGCAGCAAAGTCAGCGCTGTTCAAGATATTGACCTGGAGCTTGCTCCCTGCCCGAAGGGCGTAGTGCGGCACCGCGTCATCCGCGCGCGCGGCGAAACCGGGGATCGCGAGACCGATGCCCGCAAACAGGAACAGCGCCATGAGCAGACTCATGGTCCGGCTTCGAGCGGCCATGGCAGACGATGCACGTCCGTGCTGCATACCGTTCTCCTTAGTGACTTAATCCGCAGAAACTGTTGTACTGGATCAAGAGTAACAGGCGTAACGCACGAATGCTAAATCCCAAGACACACCATTCGGTTAATGCACAGATTTCCAGCGCATCGCCGCAGGTGTGCAGGATTTAGCGCAGCAGCCCGTGCGAGCGACGAACGATGCTGACCGTCACGATCGCTCCGAGGAGGGCGAGGAGGCCGCCACCTGCGAGGATCCAACCGTTCAGGCGAGACTCCTGCTCGCGCACGGCCTGGTTCGTGGCCTGCTGTTCCGAATGAGCCTTGGGGCCGATCTGCGAAGCGGACACGCTCTCCTGCTCCACAGAAGGCGAGGGAGACGGCTCGTCAGCGCTCGAACCCGCACCGCCGCTGCCACTGGAAGACGAGCCGCTGCCACTAGAGGACGGGGCAGACGAGCTCGAGGTGGAGGGTGCCGGGTTCGCCGATGAGTGCGAGCCATCCGAGGCATCGGCCGAGGGGGTAACACGAGGGGACGGAGACGCTACCGCAGTCGAGGGAGCACTGGCCGACGCGTCACCTGCAGCATCGCCGGAAGTGTCATCCGTTAGATCAACAACAGGCTTCGCATCGTTATGAACGTCATCATCAGCCGGAGCCTCCGTAGGGCCATCGGTTGCCACGTCAGACGTTGCATGATCATCGGGCTCCGCGGACGGCTGATTCGACGGCTCATCAGTGGGCTCAACCGAAGAATCGTCGGTCGGCGTCAGCGAGCACGCGGGCACCTGCGAACCAGCCTCCGCCACTGTCACAGACACCTGCACGTAGGTGCCGGTCACACCGTCGCCGATCATGATCGTATGCTCGGAACCAACCGTCCACGCCGACGGCAGCTCGATGTCGGCACTAAAGGTGCCGGTGCTCGACACTTCGGCGACGCTCCAGGCAGCCTTATTGCGGACGACAGACGCAGGGACCCAGGCGGGAAGAGTGACGCTGTCGGGGCGAACTTCGTTCCCATCGTCAAGCGTGACGATGACAAAGCCGCGCGAGGTCTCAGAACTAGGACCCCAGCCGGAGCCCTCCACATGAAGCGGGGAACCGACAGGGACGAGTGACGACACGACGATGGACGCGCCCTCATCTGTAGCGGTGACACACTGTCCGGTCGCGCCGACAACTCCGTCAACACTGTATGCGGGTTGAGCGGCAACGAAGACCCCACCAACGATGGAAGCAGACGCGGTCAGAGCCAGCAGAGGCATACGCAGTCCCCTACCGTACGATCGCATCTGTGTCGTCATCTATGTCCTTCTCTTTCTCGACGGGATGTCGTGCGCTAATCGGCTTCATCGGACCCAGAATCAATATGTCAGTGTCCGAGTAACCACTAGCTACAGAAACCATATTATTGCCTGATGCCCATTCCGCAATTGCGAACAACAAGCAAATTACCGGAACATGCAGTCAAAACACGTTTTTATCAGGAAATATCAGACTTCTACCAAGTCCTTGTGACTTATATTATCCGACAATCATGGGAGCGCATGACCCGCCGGTCAAGATTTGAGACATTGGGGATCACAGCGACCGGGTCATCGCGTCGGAATCACCAGTGGCGATTCAGTTTCAGGGTCGTCGATGATCCTGCAGGGCACACTGAAAACACGTTCGATCAGTTCCGCCGTCACAACGTCACGCGGTGCCCCCTGGGCCACGACCTCGCCGTCCTTCATGAACACGAGGTGCGTCGCGTAGCGGAATGCCAGATGCAGGTCATGCAGTACCGCAACGACC
The DNA here is from genome assembly GCA_963537735.1 of uncultured Actinomycetaceae bacterium. Taxonomy (GTDB): domain Bacteria; phylum Actinomycetota; class Actinomycetes; order Actinomycetales; family Actinomycetaceae; genus Pauljensenia. Next base: position 8,584 of record CAUTGT010000011.1, read on the forward strand.
GTCACACCGTCCCTATGGAGACGCTGCGCCAAGCGCAGGACCTCCAGCTGGTGGTTGAGGTCAAGATACGTCGTTGGCTCATCGAGGAGCAGAATGTCCGTCGCCTGGGCAAGCGACATCGCAATCCACACGCGCTGACGCTGTCCGCCCGATAGCTCGCCTACTCGGCGCCCCACCAGGTCCGCGACCCCCGCATCTTTCATCGCACGCGCCACCGCCTCGTCGTCCTGTGCGCTCCACTGGTGGAGCACCGACTGATAGGGATAGCGGCCGCGAGCAACCAAGTCCTCGACAAACATGTCGCCCGGAGCAACTGACGACTGAGCCAGCAAACCCAGTCGACGCGCAAGAGCCTTCTGATTCATATCGCCGACGCTTCGCCCATCCAGCTCGACGACACCGCGTCGCACGCCAAGCACTCGGGCCAGCGAACGCAGGAGCGTCGACTTACCGCAGGCGTTCGGGCCAACAATGACGGTCAGTTCTCCTGGCAGAACATCCAGCGAAAGCCCTTCGAGGATCGGCTCATTTTTCCCATAGCCGACGACAATGTCCCGAGCACTCAGCCCACGGCCCACAGCGGACTCACTCACGATCTCACCTCACGAATCAACAACCAGAGAAGGTAGACGCCTCCAACGACGCCCGTGACGACACCGACGGGAAGCTCGGCCGGAGCGACGAGCCTCTGCGCGCACACGTCTGAGACCAGCACAAGCAGAGCTCCAACGAGAGCAGCGGATGTGAATCCGACTCCCCCGCCGCCGCACAGCCGATACGCGACATGCGGGGCAGCGAGAGCGACGAAAGCAACCGGCCCGGCCACCGATGTCGCGGATGCGACGAGCAGGATCGCGACGACGATCAGGAGTACGCGAGTGCGACGCACTCTCACGCCAAGGCCCGTCGCCACATCGTCGCCCATCGCGACAAGACCGAGGGGCACCGCGAAAACGGCACACACCACAACGACAGCGCCGATCACGATCAGCAGAGGCGTCAGACGCGCGATAGTAACGCCGGAGAATGAGCCGGCGCTCCACAGCTGCGCACGCTGCGCTGCTTCGAGCGGAGCCTTGACGATGAGCAGCGAATTGACGGCACGCAACGCCGCCGAGCAGCCGATGCCCACGAGGACAACACGAATACCGGTGACTCGCATACCACCCGCGCACGCGAGGATGACCGCACCCGAAACGAGTCCTCCGAGCAGCGCACCAATGCCAGTTACCGTGGGGCTCGAGCCCAGAATGATGATCGCGATCAGCGCGCCGGTCGCGCATCCTGTCGACAGACCGACGATGTCGGGGCTACCGAGCGGATTACCTGAAATCGTCTGGAAGATGCGCCCGGCAATCCCAAGCGCCACACCGACAGCGATCGCCGCAAGCATGCGCGGCAGGCGCACCGACTGGACAAAGTAGACTCCGAGAAAATCGTCCCGGGGCCCACCGTCTCCCAGAACACGACGGAACGAGTCGGCGGTACTGAGTCCATAGTCCCCCAGAGTCAGCGAATAAACGGCGAGCGCTGCGAGGAGAATGAAGCTAATGAGCACGTCGGCTGCGCTGCGTCGGTGCGCGCGCACCGACAAACGGCGCAGCGAAACGGTCTTGTAGCGCGACGGGGCTGGCGTCATGACATGCCCTTTCCACGCGCCCCCAGGATGAAGAACGGAGCGCCAATCAAAGCGACGATGACGCCCACGGGTACCTCGGAGGGAGCGAGCACGAGGCGTGAGACGACGTCGGCACCGCACACCCACGCAGCGCCGACCACGATAGACCAGAGGGCAATGGCACCCTGCCGGGCTCCGACGACACGTCGCACCATCAGCGGAACTGCGAGGCCGACGAAGGTGAGGGGGCCTCCCAGGGCAGTCGCTCCCCCGGCCAGTGCCGTAACGGCGACCACCCCGAGCACACGGATGAGTCGCACGCGCACTCCGAGGCTCACTGCGGCATCATCACCGAGTGCCAGGACGCCCAGTGCCGAGGTGATGAGGAGCGCAACCACGGCGCCACCTGCCATCACTGCACCCGCGCTGGCCACCGAGGTCATATCGACACCTTCCAACGATCCCGATGCCCAGTATCGGAATTCATTGAACGCGAACTGATTCGCTGCGAGAACAGCCTGAGTGAGTGAGGCGAGAGCAGCCGATACGGCAATGCCCGCCAGGGCGAGGCGCGATCGAGAGCCTCCCCCGCTACCCGAAATCGCGAAGACAAGAGCGGCGGCCACCCCCGCGCCAACAAGCGAAGCGCCGAGCGTCCCCGCGCGGGTGGCTACGCCGCTCGCGGCCGTCACCGTCACAACGAGAAAGGCCGCTCCTGCGTTGATGCCAAGCACACCGGGATCTGCGAGAGGATTTCGAGTCATTGCCTGCATGATGGATCCCGCCAACCCCAGCGCTCCACCGATGACGAGCGCGGCGAGCGTACGGGGAACGCGCAGTTGCGTGACCACCTGGGCGTCCTGACTGACGCCGCCGTGCACAAGTGCGTCCCACACGACGGCGGGAGCAATCTGACGCGAACCGAGCGCGAGGGAGGCCGTCGCCACGATGGCAAGCACCAGCGCCGCCACTGCACAAGCAATGGCGACGCTGGTGATGCGACGTGTCGTCATGTCAGGTCATCAACCCGGATCGTTTGGCCTTCGACATCAGGAGGCCGGGACGAACTGGGCCTCGATGTTCGAGACGATGCCATCCATGAGGAGGTATCCACCGGTGGAGGTCCACAGGGAACCGTCAACGGGGATCACGTGATTCGCCTTCACGGCACCGAGCGAGTCAAAACCGACGGTGCTCTTCGCCTCTTCCAGGGCGGCGGCCGAGGCCTCGACACCCGTGTTGCCACCGGCGGAGGGGTTGTTCACCGAGGACTTGCCCAGGGTGCCGAAGAAGATCCAGTCGGCGTCGATCTGATCAATGTTTTCCAGCGAGACGGGCTCGGAGTGGCCCTCGCCATCACGATCTTGGTTTGCGGGACGCTTCATGCCGAGCGCGGTGAGAGCCTGGCCGGCAGGCAGCTCCTTGAGGATGAGGCCGGCGCTGTCGCCCTGCCAACGCACGACGGAGTAGGTCTGATCGAGGTAGCCGGCGTCCTTCAGGCGGGCGCTCACGGAGGCAACGTGCTGATCGAATTCCGCGAGCTTGGTCTGCGCCTGGTCGGCAACGCCGAGCGCGTCGGCCGTCAGGGTGAAGGTCTCTCGCCAGTCGCCGCCCTTTTGCGTCGTGAAGAAGACGGGGGCGATCTGAGCGAGCGCGGTCAGCGTCTCGGTGTCGTTGTTCTTCACCGATGTGCCGTCGACGAGGATCAGGTCCGGGTGAGCGGCACCGATGGCCTCAAGGTTGGGGGTGCCGATGGAGCCCAGGATCGGGATATCACCCGCACGATCAACGAGGTAGTTGGGGACCGTCTGCTGGCCACGGCCGGAGACGACGCCGATCGGGGTCACGCCCAGGGCGAGCGCGTTGTCGGTCGTGGGCTCAGAGAGCGTGACGACGCGGCTGGGGTGCGACGGCAGGGTCACTTCCTGGCCGGACGCGTCGGTGACGGTGCGCGTCGTGGGGGCCTCGGACGTCGCGGAGGCCTCGGGGGACGAGGCCGGGGCAGGCTGGGTGGACGAGCAAGCTCCCAGGGCGAGAGCGGTCAAAGCGACGCCGACAATGGCGCGAATTCGCGTCGACAGGTGCACGAGTGCCTCAATTCAGTCGATCTTATCAGGTGCATAGGTAAGCCTAACCTACAGACTACGCATTGACCTGGGCTGTCTCATTCCTGGTCAGCATGTGTGAGGGTTCCCATTCATCAAGGGCGCGCACGAGGCCTTCGCGCCACCATGCCGCGTCGTGCCCGCTGCGATAGTGGTCGAGCTCCACGTCTGCACCCTGGCGCCGCAGGAGCTCGGCGCAGTCATCCACCACGGGACGCATCGTCTCTTCCAGCGTGCCCACCTGCAGGCGCAGCTGCACATCCCTGCGCGGCCTGACGCTCCCGGCGCGAAGATCGCCCATCAGCGTCCCTTCGCCAACTCCTCGTTGCTCTCCTCCCCACCACAGGGACGGAGACTGGGCGACCGCACAATCGAGGGGAAGATCACTGTGCAGCGCCGCTTCCAACACAGCCAGACCGCCGTAGGACTGGCCGGCGACCATCACGGGCCCCGCCCCAGCCTCGTCGCACACTGCCCGTAGCAGTGCCACGACACTGTTCACGTTGGTCAACTCCGCCTCGCGCGCGCCCAGATCTCCGGCGTCGATCGTCACGACGCGCAGGCCGGGATAGCGCCGCGTCAGCCAGCCGACACCGTTGCCTCGCCAGATCTCGCCGTCGAAAAGGATGAGCGTACACGTCGGATCCGCGTCGCCGTCATGAGCGATCACATCATGCTGGCGCGCGACAGAGAGCCGCGCGCTCACATCCGCTGCGATGTTCTGTTCACGCGCCGCACGCATCTCGGGAGCAGACAGATCCTCCGACGGCCACACCACCCGCGCATCGGGCCCGACGAAGAGCGAGGCAGCAGCGCCTCGCCCGTTCACGACTCTCAAGGGATTCGATTTATCAGGGCGCGCATCCTTGAGGAAGCGGATCCACTCCCCCATGTCCGTATACACCCCGGGGTCGAGGCCCCACGGACCCACAATGACTCTTTGATAGCTGAGGATCGCATCCGCAGGAAGCGCACACACAAGCGCCCGAGCATCCGAGCGTCCCGGCCCTATCGACATGCAGAAGTCGTCGAGGTGTTCGCGCGCCCGATCCGTGATCGTGTTCAGGACGACGTAGCAGTCAGCCGCGGCCTGGGCACCCCACTGGAAAGTCACGCGTACAGCGTCGATCCCGTCAATGACAAGGCGCGGTCCGACGATTGGGAGCCCATCGGCGTAGCGATAGATCCCGTCTGACGCCTCCCAGCGCAGCCGACAAAAACCGGTGCGCGAAAAAGAGGTCTGCTCGAAGGCCACGCGATCAGTCGAACAGCGAAACGTCGCCCGCGCCGACACGGGCGACGACAGCGTCCCCACCAGCAAAGTCAATGACCGTGGTCGGCTCGGCGACGCCCACGGGCCCCACAACCACCAGATCAACCTGGTGACCGATGCGATCATCCACGTCAAAACCGTCGGTCAGCGGCTCTTCCTCGCCCGGCATGATGAGCGTCGAACAGGCCAGGGGCTCACCCAGCGCCTCGACGATCGCCTGCGTAATGACATGATCGGGGATGCGCACACCCACCGTGTGCTTCTTCTTGTTCAGCATGATGCGCGGGACCTCCTTGGTGCCCC
>CAUTGT010000012.1:0-13373 GCA_963537735.1 uncultured Actinomycetaceae bacterium
GAGGCGAAGGTTGACGGCACCGACGTGAACCTGGCCGACTACAAGCAGACCTACGGCTACGGCTCGTCGACCAAGCGCAGCGAGGCCGGCAAGGGCAAGCTCGTCACGCCGACCGCAATCGAACTGACGACCGCTGCTCCCAACGCCACGAAGATTGACTTCGCGTTCGTGAAGCCCGCCTCGGTGGGCAACTTCGTGTGGTTCGACGCGAACAAGGACGGCATTCAGGATGCGGATGAGGTCGGCGTTGCCGGCGTCACCGTCACCCTGACCGACGGTGCTGGCAACCCGGTCATCGACCTGGACGGCAACCCCGTCAAGCCGGTGACCACGGACGCCAACGGCAAGTACGAGTTCACCAACCTGATGCCGAACGTTGATCGGATCGTCGCGAACGCGGGCGAGGAGAGCTACAAGGTCACCTTCACTCCTCCCGCCGGCTACTCCGCGACCAAGAGCTACGCGGCTGCGGATGGCGAGAAGGACTCCAACGGTGCCGAGAGCAACGTGACGCTCACCGAGGGGCAGAACGATGAGACCGTCGACTTCGGCCTCGTCGCCGACGGCACGATTGGTGACACCCTGTTCTGGGACGTCGACAACAACGGTGGTTCCGAGCCCTCGGGTGCGGACAAGCCGCTGGCCGGCGTGACCGTCAAGCTGACGTACACGACCCCGGCGGGTGTGGAGAAGACGCTGACGACGGTCACGGACGAGAACGGTAAGTACTCGTTCAAGGACCTGGCTCCCGGCGATTACGTCGTGACCGTTGACAAGGCCTCCCTTGCCACCGTGTGCCCCGAGTGCACCGCTCAGACCCACGCCCCGTCGGGCGACCTGACGGCCTCGGAGGGCCAGGAGCTCTCCCTCACCTCCAAGGTGACGCTGAGCCCGGGTGCGATGACGAATAACGACCAGGACTGGGCTTTCACCGGCGTCGCCAACACGGCGATCGTCAAGGCGATTGCCGATCCGGCCGAGGCTCCGGCGGGTGGCTTCACCCCCGGCACGTCCGTCACCTACACGCTGACCGTCACGAACGAGGGCCCGAGCCCCGCGACCGGCGTCATCGCGCAGGATAAGCTCCCGTCGGGTGTGACCTTCGTGTCCGCGCAGGGCGATGGCACCTACGATGCCGCCTCCGGCAAGTGGGACCTGAGCACCGAGGTGATCGAGAAGGGTGCGACGCGCACCCTGCGCATCACCGTCACGATCGATGCTTCCGCTGCTGGTTCGGTTGTGACCAACACGGCCACGATCGAGAAGCAGGATCAGATCGGCGACAAGAAGCCGGACAACACCTCGTCCGTGCCGCTGACCGCCGGTTACACGATCGCTGGCAAGCTCTACAACGATGCCAACGCATCCTTCAGCTCTGATAACGGCGAAAACCCCTACTCGGGTGTTACCGTTGCACTCCTGAAGAAGGACGGCACCCCCGTCCTCGACAAGGACGGCAACCCGATGACGGCTGTGACGGATGCGCAGGGTAAGTACTCCTTCGTGGGTCTGCCGCTGGGCGAGTACACGGTCAGCGTCGTTGAACCGACGTCTGGTCCTCTGGCGGGCACCAAGCCCACTGAGGCCTACACCGGCCGCTACAAGACGACCGCGGATGTGACGATCGCTGAGGCCACCGGTTCGGTCATCGACGTGAACTTCGGTTTCGTCAAGCCTGCCTCTGTTGGTGACTACACCTGGATGGACGTCAACCGTGACGGTCTCCAGGATGCCGACGAGCCCGCTCTGCCGGGCGTGACGGTGACCCTGACCCGCGCCGACGGCTCTGCCGTGACGGATGCGTCGGGTAACCCGGTCGCGGCTGTGACCACGGACGCGAACGGTAAGTACAAGTTCGAGAACCTGCTGCCCGGTGATTACAAGGTGTCCTTCCAGGCGCCCGCTGGCTACGTGGCGACGACCTCGGATGCTGGCGATGACCGCGCTGCGGATTCCAACGGAGCTTCGGCTTCGGTCACCCTGGTTCAGGGACAGACGGATGACACGATTGACTTCGGTGCTGTTGGTACCGGTGTGATTGGTGATCAGCTGTTTGTTGATGTCAACCAGAACGGTGGCAACGCTCCCGACGCCGGAGACAAGGTGCTGCCCGGTGTGAAGGTCACGCTGACGTGGACTGGTCCGGGTGGAATCACCCGCACCTACGAGACCACGACCGATGCGGATGGCAAGTACAAGTTCGAGAACCTGCTGCCCGGCGACTACAAGGTGAGTATCGATCCTGAGACTCTCCAGACCGCCGAATCGCTGCTGGATGTTCTGACGCATGATCCGTCGGGTGATGTGGCTTCCAAGACCGTTGTGTCTGAGGATGTGAAGGCTGATAAGGAGAAGCTGGCGCAGGCGTTTAAGCTGACGGCTAACCTGACGTTGACGGGTGAGAACAACTCGAACCTGGATCAGGACTGGGGCTTCGGTATCTCGGCTGACACGGCGATCCTCAAGGCGATCACTGATCCGGATGAGGAGGCTCAGAAGACCTTCGAGTTCACTCCGGGCGCGAAGGTGACGTACACGCTGACGCTGACCAATAATGGTCCGGGTGCGGCGACGGGCGTGAAGGCGTCTGATGAGCTTCCTTCTGGTGTTTCCTTCGTGGAGGCCCAGGGTGATGGTTCGTATGATCCGGCTACTGGTGTGTGGGATCTGTCTGGCCTGACCCTGGCCAAGGGTGAGGTCAAGAAGATCGCGATCACGGTGACGGTCACTGGTGATGGTGCGGGCAAGCTGGTCACCAACGTTGCTCGTATTACTCACCAGGATCAGGCAGGCGATGATCCGACCAACAACGAGTCCTCGGCGTCGTTCAAGGGTGGTTTCAACCTGGGTGGCACGATCTACCGTGATTCGGATGCGTCGTACTCCAAGAGTGATTCCGAGCAGCGCTTTGCGGGCGTGACGGTTGCTCTGCTGAACGAGGACGGCACGCCGGTGCTCGACTCCGAGGGTAACCCGATGACTGCGGTGACGGATGAGAAGGGTGCCTACCAGTTTGTGGGTCTGGCTCCTGCCTCGTACCGCGTCGTGATTGTGGACCCGGATAAGGGTGATCTGGCTGGTCTGATCCCGACCCAGGCCTACACGGGCAAGGGTGCGACCGAGGCGGCCGTGACGATTACGGATGCGTCGGTGCAGGGCGTGGACTTTGGTCTGGTTGCCCCCGCCACGATCGGTGACCGCGTGTGGAATGACGCCGACGGTAACGGTGCGGATAACGGTGAGAGCGGCGTGCCGAACGTGACCGTGATCCTCAAGGACGCCAACGGCGTGGAGGTGGCTCGCACCACCACCGACGCGAACGGGAACTACCGTTTCACTGGCCTGGTTCCGGGTACCTACACGGTCGACATCGAGGTTCCCGCCGGTTTCAATGCGGCGACGACCTCGATGACGGTGACGGTTGGTGAGGGTGAGGAGAACCTGGATGTGGACTTCCCGCTCACGGTGATCCCCACCCCGAGCCCGGCGACCACGGTTGCCAAGGTGCTGGCTCGTACCGGCTCGGACGCGTCTGTTCTGGGTGGTATGGCCGCCATGGCAGCCATCGCTGGCATCGCAGCCCTGGCGGGTAAGCGCCGCCGCGACCGCGAGGACGCCTAACCCCACGGGCACACACCCCACACGGGGTGAGCCTACCTAGGTGAGGGGGCGCGAGACCAACACAGGTCCCGCGCCCCCTCCCGCATACCCAGCGCAACAACGCGCTTATCAACTAACGGTCAATAGTTATGTGAGCTTGGGCACTTCGGCGCCTTGTCGTTTACCTCATTATTCCTGTTGAAGCGGTCATTATTGATTGATCAGGCTCTCAGGGATTTCATGATTGTCCGATAAACCTTGGTCGCCAATGCGATTGCTTCATTAACCATCAGTTCAGCGAACTTGTTCCGAAACTGTGGAACATGATTGTCCCGACATTGCAGTCTTCAATCGTCACGATGGGCCGATGTGTAAGGGCTGGATCGGGGGCGCTGCCTTCACTACGCTGGAAGGCATCCTGTCCACTTTCTCTCCATAGAAGGAGAAGACGATGTCTCGACTGCGTCCGTTTCGCGCCCGTGTGGGCGTTGCGGGTGCTGCCAGTCTGGCCGCTCTCTCGCTTCTCGTCACGTCGCTGACACCCCTCGCTATGCGAGCCAACGCCGCTGACGAAAGCACACAAGAAACCGACGTAGCTTCCTCCCAGGAAGCTGCCACGGCCTCGTCCGATACTGAAGCCACCGACGAAGCCGCCGCCGCGGAGGGCGTTGCTGCCCCCGCTGCCGCCCGCGACGAGTCCGCCACCCTGGCGATGACCGTCGTCAACGACTCCACCACCCTGCGAGTCCGCGACCAGCAGATCACGACAATTAACTTCTCGTGCTCGTCGGTGACCACGCCCTGCCAGGGTGCCGTCATCGAAATGACCCTGCCCGGCCCGATCACTCCGGCCGGGCTCAAACTTATCGAGCAGGGCTACACGGTCGTCCCCGTCACGGGCGACGTAGTCGCGAAGAGCGAGAACTTCGTCGAGAACTCCGGTGACGGCGCGCGCGTGCAGCGCTACCGCTTCACCCTGAAGGATCCGCTGCCCGCCGGAACGTCGGACCGCATCCAGATCCCGTGGCACTACAACGGCAACGATGCGCCGAACAACTCCACCACCACGCAGAACGTCGTCTTCTCGGCCAACAACGCCGCCAGCGTCGAGCAGACGCTGAGCACGACCTGGACCGCGTCGACCGACGTCGCGATCAAGAAGTCCGGCCCGACGAACCGCCTGTACTACCCCGCCGTCGGCGGCGAGGCCACATACGAGCTGAGCTACGGCTACCAGCAGAACGACACGACCAAGCCGAACGAGGTCGGTACCCGCTGGGGCGGCTCGGCCTACAACGGCAAGCTCGTTGGCATCGGCTTCCAGCAGGTGCAGAACATCAAGGTCGTCGACCCGCTGCCCGCGCAGGCTGTCTTCGTGACCGCCTCGAACGGTGGCGTCTACGACCCGGCCACCCACTCCGTGACGTGGTCGTACGACAAGTGGACATACCAGAACCCCCTCACCTCCACCGTGACCGTCAAGTACCCCGAGGGCACGGTGACCACCGCGGACACGGTCACCAACACGGCGACCATCACGGCCGAGGGTATGAACGAGCCGACGAATGTCGTGTCCAAGAGCTCCGAGATCACGCACGGCTTCGCCGAGCGCAGGGTCGAGGCCAGCGCTGAGAAGATCGGCACCTACAACCGCGACTACGCGCGCGGCGACGAGCTTCCGTGGCGTTTCGAGGGCAGCAACAACGGCAACACGACCGTGCACTTCCGCTGGGAAGACGTCATGCCCTGCACCTGGTCCTCCGAGGACGGTAAGGCCGCTGGCGACGCCTGCGATCAGCCCGCCTTCGTCGGCCCCTACGAGTTCAAGATTTCCACCAAGTCCGGGTACGAGGACATCAGCGGCTGGACCTTCGAGTACTGGACCAACAAGGGTAACCACGAGACGGTGACCTACAAGAACACCCGCACTCTGACCCTGCCGGACGGCGAGTGGATCACCCGCTTCGTCATCGAGACCGATGTTGCCCCGCTGGCCAGGCCGACCGTCGACCTGATCAGCAAGGTCTCGCGCGACGTCCCGAAGACCGAACCCGCAGATTTTGCGAACCACTACAACGCAGCCCTGCCGCCGGAGAAGTACTACGACACCGTGGCCTCCGAGGACTACGTCCGTATCCAGAACTGCGCGTCCGTCAAGGTCACGGACAAGGATACGGGTACCGTCGCCGTCTCGAAGGACAACACGTGTAGCTGGACCCGTATCCGCACCGAGGTGCCCGGTGTTCGGGTCAGTAAGGAACTGCGTACCAACCCCGTCGTCGTCGGTAAGCCCGCGAGCTTCATGATCGTCGCCGAGGCCCGCAAGGCCGTCGACGGCGGTACCCCCACGCCGTTCACGGTCGTGGACCTGCTGCCCGAGGGCCTCGACGTGGACGACGCGTCCAATATTCGTGCGGAGAGCTACTCCGTCCTGAAGAACCCCGACGGCACCCCCTACGACCCGGCCAAGGTGAAGGTCGAGGTGGAAAAGAACTTCAACAACACCGGCCGCACCCTGATCCGCTGGATCGTCCCGGATCCGGTCGAGGGCGCCTTCTTCTCGAAGTACGACGCTAACGTCCTCACCACCGCCCCCGCCGGCGATACGACGAACACCGCATGGGCGTTCATGCCGGGTGGCGGAGCGAAGCCCTACGAGGAGGACCGCAGCGTCCGCAACCTCAAGTACTGCATCCGCAGTCGCGCTCAGGACACGCTCGATCTCAACCAGGACGGTTCGACGACGGACTTCCTGTGTGACTCCAGCGTGAACTTCAAGATCGCCACGACCGCAGGTATGTCGATCGCGAAGGAAGTCAAGGGCAACAAGAACGCCGATTTCGTTCCGGCTGGCGAGATCGCCGAGATCGACCCGGGCGCTGACGGCGCCTACCGTTTCACGATCGCCAACGCGGGCAATGCGCCGCTGACGCAGGTCGTGGCCTACGACATCCTGCCCTACGTGGGTGACGTGGGCGTTGGCCCCGCAGCCAACCAGGCTCGCGAGTCCCGTTGGAAGCCGAACCTGAACTCCACGAACTGGACGTTCCAGTCGGTGAAGGAGCGTCAGGGTCGTGATCCCGAGATCACGACGGTTCCGGCCTCGGACATTACGATCCAGTACTCCACGGTTCCTAACCCCTGCCGCGGCGAGGTCCTGGCCGTGGGCGGCGCCATGAATGACGCCCCCGCCGGCTGTACCCCCGACGCGTGGGGCGACGCACCCGCCAACCTGGCCTCGATCACCGGCTTCCGCATCGTCATGAACCGTGACATCGAAGTGGGCGAGAAGATCCAGTTCGTCGCGACCATGACCTCCCCGGTCAACGCCAACCTCATCGCCTGGAACTCCGTGGCCATGGCCGGTGGCGTCACCGAGAACGGCAAGGTCTCCTACCTCCTCCCGAACGAGGCCCCCAAGGTCGGCATCAACGTCTCCACGGACGTTGAGGTCAACAAGACCGTGGCTCGAGTCAAGATGAACGGTGACGAGGTCGTGCGCGACGCGAACGGCCTGCCCGAAACCATCGAGTCGTCCGAGGCGATCATGCCGGGCGACCACGTGCTCTACAAGGTCAACCTGAAGAACCACGGTCCGGCCGTCGCCTCTGGCATGAACATCGCCGACAAGCTGCCCGAAGGCGTCGAATACGTGTCCGCCGAGACGCGCATCTGCCAGGACGGTGCGACGAGCCCCTGCACGGGCCCGGTGTACGCGACCGCTTCCTACGATGCAGCAGCTGGCACCTGGACCGCGATGGAGTCCGGCATTCTCGACACCAACCTCAACGTTGGTGGTACCGAGACGCTGTACGTCCTCGTGAAGGTCAAGCCCGCAACTGAGGGTTCGACCATCACGAACACCGCAACCCTGGGCGAGTACGACCAGATCGACTCCAACAAGAAGAACAACACGGACAGCGCGACCTTCACGGTCGGCGGCACGATCGCAGGCACCATCTTCAATGATGCCGACGCCTCGTGGACCTTCGGTACTGGCGACGATAAGCCCTTCGAAGGCGTGACGCTGCGTCTGCTCGACGCGGACGGCAACCCCCTGAAGGACGACTCCGGCGCGGACATCACCACGAAGACCGACGCCGATGGGAACTACCTGTTCAACCGCCTGCCGCTCGGCTCCTACAAGGTCGAGGTCGTCCCGGGTGATGCGAAGGTCGACGGGACCGACGTGAACCTGTCCGACTACAAGCAGACCTACGGCTACGGCTCCTCCACGGACCGTACCCAGGTCGGCCAGGGTAAGCTCGTGACCCCTGCGCCGATCGAGCTGACGGCCGCCGCACCTCACGTGACGAAGGTCGACTTCGGCTTCGTGAAGCCGGCATCCGTCGGCGACTACGTCTGGTTCGACGCGAACAAGGATGGTCTCCAGGATTCCGACGAGCCGGCTCTGCCCGGCATCACCGCAACCATCGTGGACGCGTCCGGCAACCCCGTCGTTGGCCTGGACGGCAATCCGGTTGCGGCTGTGAGTACGGATGCCGCTGGTAAGTACATGTTTGCAAACCTGCTGCCCGGAGATTACAAGATCACCTTCACCAACCCGGTGGGTTATGAGGCGACTGTGTCGCAGGCTGGCGACGATCGCGGCGCCGACTCTAATGGCACCGAGTCTGTGGTGAGCCTTGCCCAGGGCCAGGAAGACAAGACCGTGGATTATGGTCTGGTTGGTACTGGTGTGATTGGTGATCAGCTGTTTGTTGATGTGAATCAAAATGGTGGCGGTGCTCCTGATGCTGGTGATCGTCCGTTGGCTAACGTGAAGGTGACGCTGACGTGGACTGGTCCGGGTGGAATCACCCGCACCTACGAGACCACGACCGATGCGGATGGCAAGTACAAGTTCGAGAACCTGCTGCCCGGCGACTACAAGGTCTCGGTTGATCCGGAGTCTCTGATCAAGGCTGAGCCGCTGCTGGATGTTCTCACCCACGATCCGTCGGGTGATGTGGCTTCCAAGACCGTGGTGTCCGAGGAAGCTAAGGCTGATAAGGACAAGCTGGCGGATGCGTTCAAGCTGACGGCTAACCTGACGCTGACGGGTGAGAAGAACCAGAACCTGGATCAGGACTGGGGCTTCGGAATCTCGGCTGACACCGCGATCCTCAAGGCGATCACTGATCCGGATGAGGAAGCTCAGAAGTCCTTCGAGTTCACTCCGGGTGCGTCTGTGACGTACACGCTGACGCTGACCAATAACGGTCCTGGCGCGGCCACTGGCGTGACCGTTTCTGATGAGCTTCCTTCTGGTGTTGCCTTCGTCAAGGCTGAGGGTGATGGCACCTACGACTCCGCTACTGGTGTGTGGGATCTGTCTGGCCTGACCCTGGCCAAGGGTGATGTGAAGACGATTGCGATCACGGTGACGGTCACTGGTGATGGTGCGGGCAAGCTGGTCACCAACGTTGCTCGTATTACTCACCAGGATCAGGCAGGCGATGATCCGACCAACAACGAGTCCTCGGCGTCGTTCAAGGGTGGTTTCAACCTGGGTGGCACGATCTACCGTGATTCGGATGCGTCGTACTCCAAGAGTGATTCCGAGCAGCGCTTTGCGGGCGTGACGGTTGCTCTGCTGAACGAGGACGGCACGCCGGTGCTCGACTCCGAGGGTAACCCGATGACTGCGGTGACGGATGAGAAGGGTGCCTACCAGTTTGTGGGTCTGGCTCCTGCCTCGTACCGCGTGGTGATCGTGGATCCGGATAAGGGCGATCTGGCTGGTCTGATCCCGACCCAGGCGTACACGGGCCGGGGCGCCACCGAAGCTGCGGTGACGATTACGGATGCGTCGGTGCAGGGCGTGGACTTTGGTCTCGTTGCTCCCGCCACGATCGGTGATCGCGTGTGGTACGACGAGGACGGTAACGGTGCGGATAACGGCGAGCCCGGTGCGCCGAACGTGACCGTGATCCTCAAGGACGCTAACGGCGCGGAGCTGGCTCGCACCACCACCGATTCTGATGGTCGTTACCGTTTCACTGGCCTGATCCCCGGTACCTACACGGTCGACATCGAGGTTCCCGCCGGCTATAACGCTGCGACGACCTCGATGACCGTCACGGTGGGTGAAGGTGAGGAGCTGCTGACGGTGGACTTCCCGCTGACGGTGCCTCCGGCTCCGACGCCGGACACCCCGGCGACCACGGTTGCCAAGGTGCTGGCTCGTACCGGCTCGGACGCGTCTGTTCTGGGTGGTATGGCTGCCATGGCAGCCATCGCTGGCATCGCAGCCCTGGCGGGCAAGCGCCGCCGCGACCGCGAGGACGCCTAACCCCACGGGCACACACCCCACATGGGGGTGAGCCCACCAAGAGGAGGGGGCGCGAGACCAACACTGGTCCCGCGCCCCCTCCCGCATACCCAGCCGGACCCCATGAGTGCGCCCCGGCCTCGTCAATGAACGAGGAGCACCAGAGCGTGTGGAACGCGCGGCGCGGGGCGCAGATGAGGGTGGGAGCAACTAGGCTTGGAGGGTGACCACAGCTCTGTATCGCCGGTATCGCCCCGACACCTTTGATCAGGTGATCGGCCAGGAACACGTGACGGAGCCGCTCAAGGCGGCGCTGCGCGCGAATCGCGTGACGCACGCGTACCTGTTCTCCGGGCCGCGCGGATGCGGCAAGACCACCTCGGCGCGCATTCTGGCGCGCTGCCTGAACTGCGCGCAGGGCCCCACGGACACCCCGTGCGGCCAGTGCGAATCGTGCCGTGAGCTGGCCACCGGCGGCCCCGGCTCGCTCGACGTCGTCGAGATCGACGCGGCCTCGCACGGCGGCGTCGACGACGCCCGCGACCTGCGCGAGCGTGCCACTTTTGCGCCGGTGCGCGACCGCTACAAGATCTTCATCATCGACGAGGCCCACATGGTCACGAACCAGGGCTTCAATGCGCTGCTCAAGCTCGTCGAGGAGCCGCCCGAGCACGTCAAGTTCGTCTTCGCGACGACCGAACCCGAGCGTGTCATCGGCACGATCCGCTCGCGTACCCACCACTACCCCTTCCGCCTCGTGCCGCCGGACGTCCTCGGCCCCTATCTGACGGGTCTGTGCGCCGAGGAGCACATTGGAGTGGGCGAGGGCGTCCTGACCCTCGTCATGCGCGCGGGCGGCGGCTCGGTGCGCGACACCCTGTCGGTGCTCGACCAGCTGATGGCCGGCGCGATCGACGGCCAGGTCACCTACCAGACGGCCGTCGCGCTGCTCGGCTACACGGACTCCGCCCTGCTGGATGAATCCGTCGACGCTCTCGCCGGTGGCGACGGCGCCGCGGCCTTCCGCGTCGTCGAGCGCATGGTCGAGTCCGGCCACGACCCGCGCCGCTTTGTCGAGGACCTGCTTCAGCGACTGCGCGACCTCCTCATCATCGCGGTCGCCGGTGACGGCGCGCGCGACGTCCTGGCGGACACCCCGCACGACCAGTTCGAGCGCATGCAGCGCCAGGCGCAGAACTGGGGCCCGCACGGCCTGTCCCGCGCAGCCGACCTGACCGACGAGGCCCTGCGCGCCATGACGGGCGCGACCTCGCCCCGCCTGCAGCTCGAGCTCCTCGTCGGCCGCATCCTCGTTCCCGCACCCGCTGCGGCGCCCGCCCAGGCGCCCGTGCAGGGCACGGTCGGCATGACCGGAGGGGGAGCGCCGCGCGAGGTATCTTCCGCTCCTACGTCCGAGGCCTCCTCGGGCCGTTTCGGCGCCCGCGAGGCGCGCGAGGCCCTGGCCCGCAAGAAGCAGGAACGCGCCGAGGCCTCGGCCCCCGCTCCTCAGGCGCCCGCATCGTCTGCCGCGCCCGCCCCCCAGGGCATGCCCGCGTGGGGGAGTGGCCCCGACTGGTCCGCTCAGAAGCCTGTGGCCCCGGAGCCGAGCTCCGCTCCCGCGCAGGACGCGCGACAGGAGGCCACGCGCCGCGAGGCCGCCCACGAAAGTGCGCCCGCCCGCGAGGCCGCGCCCGCGCAGGCCGAGCCTCGCCCTGACGCTCCTGTGCAGCAGGGCCATGAACCCGCCGCGCCGCAGCGCTCGGAGGCACCCGACCGCGCGGAGGCCCCTGCCTCGGGCCGCGACGCGGACATGCTGCGTGGCCGCTGGAACGAGGTCGTCGAACGCCTGTCCTCCATCAGCCGCGTCACGTGGTCGATGGTCGGCGGCAACGCCCAGCTGGGCGCCGTCGACGGCTCCCGCGTAGTCCTCCTCTTCCCCGTTGAGGCTATGGTCAACGCCTTCTCGCGCGGTCCCCGTGCGGCCGACGTCGAAAAGGCCATCAACGAGGTCACCGGCCTGACCGTCAGCGTGTCCGCGCAGGTTGGGCAGGCCTCGGGTGGCCCGGCGACGACCGGCCCGTCGGCGCAAGCCTCGCACCCTGGCCCTGCCGCGCAGCCGTCCCAGCCCGGAGGCTGGGTCTCGGAGCCGCCCCCTTTTGATGAGGCCGCCGCGCAGGCGGCACCCCAGGGCGACCCCGAGCCGGCTGACACCGGTTGGCCGCAGCCCGCACGCGCGCCCGAACCTGTCCGCGCACCCGAGCCGCAGCCCGAACCCGAACCCGAGGATGCAGGGTGGCCCGAGCCCGCGACGGTGACTCCGATCCGACGCGACGAGCCGATCGCGCCCGCAGCGGCACCGATCGCCCAGGTTGAGGATCCCCGACCCGCCGAGCGTCCCGCGATGCCCGAACGCGCCGCCCGCGCGCTTGCCCAGGTTCCCGCCGATACGCCCGAGGCCACCCAGGCCTCGTCCCCGAACGGCGACGCGGCCACGCGCAAGCGTTCCTTCACGGTCTTCCGCTACCCGGGTGACCCCGAGCCCACCGACGAGCCGGCGGGCGCACCCGCGCAGGCCGAGCCGGCCTCATCCCCCGTCTTCGACGACGCGCCCATCGAGCCCGCCGCACACACCCCGTCGACCCCGACGGGCTGGGGCGACCCGGTCGTCATCTCCGGGGGCGCCTCAGTGAACTTCGACGACGGCGCCGACTCGTGGACCCCGCCCGAGTCCGCCGCGCCCGCCGACGTGACCCCGATCAGCGCTGCCCCGAGTGCCCCGACGCAGGCCCCCGCCTGGCTGGCCGCGGCCCCCGAGCCGGCGCAGGACCCCGCGCCCGGCTTCGGTGCCCCGGAACCCCAGCACGACGCCAGTCACGAGCCCGGCACACCCCTGAGCGGGCGCGCTGCCGCCGAGGCCGCCCTACGCGAAAAAGCGCAGCGCGAGGCGGCCGTCGTCTCGCCCCGCACCCACGCGGCCGACGACGACAGCGCCAGCATCGACGACGAAAACATTGAAAACTCGCAGACGATCGGCCTGGCAGCGGTCCTGGAGATCCTCGGCGGACGCGTCATCGAAGAGAAGATGACCGAGGGAGGATACTGACATGTACGACGGCGCCCTGGCCGACCTCATCGACCAGTTCGGGCAGCTGCCGGGCATCGGCCCGAAGTCCGCGCAGCGCATGGCCATGCACGTCCTGGACGCGGAGCCCGAGGACGTCGCACGCCTCGTCGACGCGATCAACGCGGTGCGCGGGCGCGTGCGCCACTGCGATATCTGCGGCAACCTCACGGAAGAGGACGAGTGCTCCATCTGCCGCGACGTGCGCCGCGACCCCAGCGCGATCTGTGTCGTCCAGGAGCCCAAGGACATCCAGGCAATCGAGGGTGCGCGCGTGTTCCGCGGCCGCTACCACGTCCTCGGCGGCGTCATCGACCCGATTCACGGGGTGGGGCCCGACCAGCTGAACATCGCCTCGCTCATGAGCCGCCTCGCGGA
>CAUTGT010000013.1:0-13017 GCA_963537735.1 uncultured Actinomycetaceae bacterium
GTCGTTTCTTGCTTCGTTTGCCTCTCACGCAACCACAGTGCCACGTCGCCAGACGCGGCGCACGGTGAGGTCAGAGTCGACCTCGACGATGTCAGCCTTCTTTCCGGCGGCAAGCGAACCGATCGTGTCGTCGCCCAGGATCGTGGCCCCCTGCACGGAGGCCATGTACACCGCATCGACGAGCGGAATCCCACCCTTGGTGACGGCGACGCGCACGCAGTCCATAAGGTGTGCCGTACCGCCGGCGATGGAGTTTCCGTGAGCCAGGCGGGCAACGCCATCCTTGACGATGACGTCCTGGGGGCCGAGCGTGTACTCACCGTCGGCCATGCCGGCAGCCGCCATGGCGTCAGTGATGAGCACGACGTGCTCGCGGCCGACCAGTTCGTACACGTCGCGCACGAGCGAGGGGTCGACGTGGACGGAGTCGCAGATCAGCTCGGCGACGGCACCGCCGCGTGCGGCGTCCGAGAGGAACTCGGCGATCGGGCCGGTATCGCGGTGGTGCAACGGGCGCATGCCGTTGAACAGGTGGGTGATCGTCGCGCGCGGGCCACGCTTGGTCTCCACCTGCGCGAAACGCTCACGCGAGTAGGCCAGGGCCTCGCGAGCCTTCACGGAGTTGGAATCGGTGTGCCCCCAGGACGGCAGCGCTCCCCCATCGATGAGGGCCTCGGCAACCGAGCCGGGGCCGTAGGCGCCCGGCTTTTCGGGAGCCAGCGTCATGGACAGCGCGTAACCCTGGCAGTCCTCGATGAGGGTGCGCGTCAGGTCCGCGTCGGGATCGACGATAAACGTCGGATCCTGGGCACCGCAGCGCTCGTGGGAGACGAAGGGGCCCTCGAAGTGGATGCCGGCGAGCTCGTCGGCCTTCGCCAGCTCGGCCAGAGTCTTCGCGCGCGCACGCAGCACCTCGGCGGAAGCGGTCACGCAGGATGCGACCAGGGAGGTCGTGCCGTGACGGCGATGCTCGAGGACGGCCACGAGAGCGGCCTCGGCGGTCTCGGCGTTGGGGAAGGACTCTCCGCCGCCGCCGTGGCAGTGCACATCGACGAGGCCGGGCAGGTAGGTCGCATCGCTGGCCTCGGGCGCCTCGCCCTCGTACTCGGAAACGGGACAGACACGGGTAATAGTCGCGCCGTCGAACTCGATAATTCCGTCCTCAACGACGGTATCTTCCAGAACCAGACGGCCACGCAACACAGAAATAGTCATGCGATTATTGTGGCACACCTGACACTTCACTGCTGTGTCGCGGACAACCATTTCTCCCAGACGTCACACGCACGCACAGCAAGTCGGTGCCGCGACTCGTATCCCTTCACCATCACAATCTCGCGCCCCGGCGCTCTCACGGCCACCACTCGACCACCCTCGACGATGATCGGGCGGAACATGCCGTTCTTCGCCGGACAGATCAACGCCTCCCCGGCCTCGTCCGTGAGGCAGGAGCGGTCCCTGTAGCCGACATGTAACTCATCAAATGAAGGAAGAGCGTGCATCGCCTCCGCCTCGACGCGGAACTCTTCCACGAGATCCGCAAGATCTGCGCGAGCCAGACCACGCTCAAATTCTGCAAGAGGAAAGCCTAGGCTCTCCCCTGCCGCACGCGCTCCGGCCAACGCTCGACGCGCTTCGGTGAGAGTCAACCCGGTCCATCTCGCCAAGTCGGCCTCGTCGATGGGACCGTGCCCCCAGGCGTAACGCGCTGCGAGGGCAGCGAGGGCTTCTTCGTGCCCAGCCTCTCCCTTCGCAACCCCGGGAGCGGCCGGAAGCGAGCGCGCGTCGACGATCAGGTGTTCGCCCGCGCGCACAGGCCCCGAGGTCAGCACACCATCCAGATGGAGGCGCATGATCAGGTGGCGACGCCGTACCCCTTCCCGGGAGGAAGAAGCCGTCACTGTATCGATCCCACTCCTGCCCCACGCCTCGATGAGCTCGGCGCGGCTCACTCCAAGGGGCGAGGTCTCCAGCAGCTCGCAGGCAACCTGAGCCGCACGCTCGACGAGAGCATCATCGAGGCCCAGAGAGAGCGCCTGGCGTTCCCAGGCCGCACGCCGGTGACGCAGCAAGCGGCGCAGCCAATGGTGGTCACGGGCGCTCGTGACGTGAACGGTACCGCGCATCGGCCAGGAGCGAACCAGCTCACCTCGCGCGAATGACTCTTCGACGCGAGCGCGCGTCACTCCCGTGCAGCGCACACCAATCGCCCACGGGATCGCGCTCGCCTGCTGTCCTTGCAGAGCCGCCAGATTCTCAACGGCATCCAGCGGTGAGCGCGCTGCAGTCGCAGGCACGAGTCCTTGGGCGATGATTCTGCCCAGGCTCACCCTCAGGGATGCCTCCATCAGAAGAGTCGAGACTCGGGGTCATCCACCCCGCGCATCGCGTCGTAGTCCAGGACCACGCATCGGATACCGCGGTCCTCGGCGAGAGTGCGCGCCTGCTTCGTAATCTCCTGGGCCGCGAAAATACCGGTCACGTCGCCAAGGAGGGCGTCGCGCCCCAGCAGCGACAGGTAGCGCGTCAGCTGTTCGACGCCGTCGATGCCACCGCGGCGCTTCACCTCGATCGCCACGTGGTTGCCGTCGGCGTCGCGCACCATGAGGTCCACCGGGCCCACGGGCGTGGGGAACTCGCGGCGCACCAGCTCCCAGCCCTCGCCGAGGATCTGGGGCACCTGCTGGGCAAGAAGCTCCTGCAGGTGGGCCTCAACGCCGTCCTTGACGAGGCCGGGATCCACACCCAGGTCCTCGGTGACATCCGCGATCACATTGTGGATGCGAATAATCAGCTTGTCGTCAGTCTTGTCGGCCTGAACCGTCCAGACCTGCTCGACGCCTTCCTCGTCCTCGCCGGGCTCCCCCATGGAAACCGTGCAGGGCGCCGTCATCCAGTTGAGCGGCTTATAGGAACCGCCCTCGGAATGGATGAGGACCGAGCCGTCACCTTTGAGCATGATGACGCGCTTGGCGGGGTCCAGGTGGGCGCTCAGACGACCGGAATAATCAACGGTGCAGGTAGCAATAACAATACGCACCCCGTGAGCTTACCAATCCTGCTCACACGAGGCGCGGAGGACCGGACTCCACCCAGGAGACCAATCCGTTATATGTCAAGCGTTCGACGGCCACCTCGTAACGATGGTCACCATACGCCAGGCGCACCTCGACGACGGAACCGTCTGCCGAGTGCGCAATCGGGGCAGAGACCTCCATGCCCCGACGCGGGATCGAATACACCGGCTGAAAAGTAAAGCCCACCAGCCGATACCAGGACAGCTCCTCGACGCCGTACACGCCGATGCCCGCCGTCCATCCCGAGTGAACGTCCGGGCGCGACCAACAGCGGAACGCCCCCAAACGCGAAACGATCCTGCGGGCGCGCACATTCATGTACACCCACAGGATCGCCCCGCCGCACGCGAGGAGAACCGCACACCAGATCACAATCGTCATCAGGCTCATGAGGTCCTCCTCGCGTTGCGTCGAATTACTGTTCTGCCACTGTAGCGTGGTCGGCCACGACCGTAACGAAATCCGAGTCGACTGAGGCGAATCCCCCAGTGACCTGGAAGGACACGACCTCGTCCGCGCGCGACACAGTCACGGTCCCCTCGCTCAACTGAGCGAGGAGGGGCTGACGACCCGGCAGCACGCCGAGACCTCCGTCGACCGTCGGAAACTGGACGGACGCGGCCGAGCCGTGCCACAGGCGTCCCTCGTGGGAGACGACCTCGACCTGCAAGGACTTGCCCGATGCCATCAGGCTTCCTTGGCCAGCTCGTGAGCGTTGCGCTCCAGGTCGTCGATGCCACCGCAGTTGTAGAACGCCTGCTCCGGAACGTCGTCGTAGTAGCCCTCGGCGATGCGCTTGAACGCCTCGATGGTCTCCGACAGCGGCACGGTCGAGCCGGGCACGCCCGTGAACTTCTCGGCCATGTACATGTTCTGCGAGAGGAACTGCTCGATGCGGCGTGCACGCGCGACGGTGACCTTGTCGTCCTCGCTCAGCTCGTCGACGCCGAGGATGGCGATGATGTCCTGCAGTTCCTTGTTCTTCTGCAGGATGGCCTTGACGTGCGTGGCGACATCGTAGTGCTCGCGGCCCACGAGGGCCGGGTCGAGGATACGCGAGGTCGAGGCCAGCGGATCCACGGCGGGGTAAATACCCTTGGCCGCGATCTCACGGGAGAGCTCGGTCGTCGCATCCAGGTGAGCGAAGGTCGTCGCCGGAGCGGGATCGGTGTAGTCGTCGGCGGGAACGTAGATCGCCTGCAGCGAGGTGATCGAGTGGCCGCCGGCCGAGGTGATGCGCTCCTGGAGCAGACCCATCTCGTCGGCCAGGTTGGGCTGGTAGCCCACGGCCGAGGGCATGCGGCCCAGCAGCGTGGAGACCTCGGAGCCCGCCTGGGTGAAGCGGAAGATGTTGTCGATGAACAGGAGGACGTCCTGGTGCTGAACATCGCGGAAGTACTCCGCCATGGTCAGGCCGGTCAGGGCGATGCGCAGACGCGTGCCCGGCGGCTCGTCCATCTGGCCGAAGACGAGGGCGGTCTTATCGAAGACGCCCGCCTCTTCCATCTCACCGATGAGGTCGTTGCCCTCACGGGTACGCTCGCCGACGCCGGCGAACACGGAGACGCCGCCGTGGTCCTGGGCCACGCGCTGGATCATCTCCTGGATGAGGACGGTCTTGCCGACGCCCGCACCGCCGAAGAGGCCGATCTTGCCACCCTGCACGTAGGGGGTCAGCAGGTCGATGACCTTGATGCCGGTCTCGAACATCTTGGTGCGCGCCTCGAGCTGGTCGAAGGCCGGGGGCTGACGGTGAATCGGCCAGCGCTCGGTGACCTTGAGGGTTTCGCCCTCTTCGAGGTTGAGCACGTCGCCGGTCACGTTGAAGACGTGGCCCTTGGTGACGTCGCCGACGGGCACGGTAATCGGGGCGCCGGTGTCGGTGACGGGGGCGCCGCGCACGAGGCCGTCGGTGGGCTTGAGCGCGATGGTGCGCACGAGGTTGTCACCGAGGTGCTGGGCGACCTCGAGGGTCATCGTGAAGGTCGACTCGCCCTCACCCTGGCCGGCGAGGTCCACCTCGACGGTCAGCGCGTTGTACAGCGGCGGGATGCGGTCCGGGGGAAACTCGACATCGACGACAGGGCCGACGACGCGGGCGACGCGTCCCTCGGCGATTGCATGTGTATCAGTCATGGTGTTACTCCGTGTCTCGAAGGGCTTAGCTCGCGTTAAGAGCGTCGGCCCCGCCCACGATTTCGGTGATTTCCTGGGTAATTTCCGCCTGGCGGGCCGAGTTCGCCAGACGCGTGTACTTGGTGATGAGCTCGTTAGCGTTGTCCGTTGCGGTGTGCATGGCACGCTGGCGCGACGCAAGCTCGGACGCTGCCGACTGAAGGAGCACGTTGTGGATACGGGCCTCCGCGTAGAGGGGAAGCAGCGTGTCCAGAACCGCCTCCGGAGACGGGATGAACTCGTACTCGGGCTGAGCCGAGGAGAGATCGTCCGCGAAGCCACGTTCGGTCGCACGTTCCTCGTCCGATTCGGGGGCATCCACGACCGTCAGGGGCAGCATCTGGCGCACCTCGGGGACCTGGCTCATCACGGTCTTGAAGCGCGTGTACACGAGGTGCAGAGCGCCGACGCCCGTATCGGGGTCCTTGTCCAAGAAACGCTCGAGCAGCACGGTCGCCATCTCGCGCGCGGTCTCGGGAGACGGAGAATCCGACTCGCCTTCCCACTCGCGCTCAATGGACACGCCGCGGAAGCGGAAGTACGCCGAGGCCCTGCGTCCAAAGGTGTAGACGATGGGCTCGTAACCGTCCTCGCGCAGGTCCGCGATGAGCTTCTCCGACTCGCGCAGGATGGTCGCCGAGTAGGCTCCGGCCATACCGCGATCCGACGCCACCACCAGGATGGCCACGCGATTGGTGTCCTCGCGTTCCTCGGTCAGCGGGTGGTCGAGGTCCGTGTGGACCGCGACCGCCGCGACCGCCTGGGTCAGGGCCTTTTCGTAAGGCCCTGCCTCGGTGGCAGCGCGCCGCGCCGCGCCAATGCGAGACGCAGCGATCATCTCCATGGCGCGGAAGACCTTCGCGAGCGTCGTCGTCGAGGCGATACGCTGCTTGTAGATCCTCTGCTGTCCACCCATCGCTTAGGCCTTCTCGCTCGTGCGACCGCGCGAGATCTCCTCGCGGGTGCGCTCAGCCACGACCTCGCCGTCCTCGAGTCCGGCGGCGCCACGTCCGGCGCTGATCCACTGGTGGTGGAACTCCTCGACGGCGTTCTTGAGCGCCTCCTCCGTCTCGGAGGTCAGGTCGCCGGTCGCCGCGATCGTGTCGAGCACGGTCGAGTTCGCGTGGAGGTGGTCGAGCAGGCCGCGCTCGAAGCGCAGAACATCCTCGACCTCGATGTCATCGAGGTAGCCCTTCGTGCCCATCCAGATCGACGCGACCTGGTCTTCCATCGCATACGGCGTGGACTGGGGCTGCTTGAGCAGCTCCATGAGGCGCTCGCCGCGGGTCAGCTGGCGACGAGTCGCCGCATCCAGGTCGGAGGCGAACATGGCGAATGCGGCCATCGAGCGGTACTGCGCGAGCGTCAGCTTGAGCGTACCGGCGACCTTCTTCATCGCCTTGGGCTGGGCCGCGCCACCGACACGGGACACGGAGATACCCACGTCGACGGCGGGACGCTGGTTCGAGTTGAACAGGTCGGACTGCAGGAAGATCTGGCCGTCGGTGATCGAAATGACGTTGGTCGGAATGTAGGCCGACACGTCGTTCGCCTTGGTCTCGATGATCGGCAGGCCGGTCATCGAACCGCCACCGAGGGCGTCCGAGAGCTTCGCGCAACGCTCCAGCAGGCGGGAGTGCAAGTAGAAGACGTCGCCGGGGTAGGCTTCGCGGCCCGGCGGGCGACGCAGCAGCAGCGACACCGCACGGTAGGCCTCGGCCTGCTTGGACAGGTCGTCGAAGACGATGAGGACGTGCTTGCCCTGGTACATCCAGTGCTGGCCGATGGCGGAACCCGTGTAGGGGGCCATGTACTTGTAGCCGGCGGGGTCCGAGGCCGGGGAAGCCACGATGGTCGTGTACTCCATAGCACCGGCATCCTCGAGGGTGGAGCGCACCGACGCGATGGTCGAGCCCTTCTGGCCGATCGCCACGTAGATGCAACGCACCTGCTTGTTCGGATCGCCGCTCTTCCAGTTGTCGCGCTGATTGAGGATCGTGTCGAGGGCGATCGCGGTCTTACCGGTCTTGCGGTCACCGATGATGAGCTGACGCTGGCCGCGACCAACCGGGATCATCGAGTCGATGGCCTTCAGGCCGGTGGCGAGGGGCTCGTGGACGCTCTTACGCGCCATAACGCCGGGGGCCTGCAGTTCGAGCGCGCGGCGCCCGTCCAGGTCCGTGATCTCGCCGAGGCCGTCAATCGGGCGGCCGAGGGGGTCAACCGTGCGGCCGAGGTAGCCGTCACCGACGGGAACCGAGAGGACCTCGCCCGTGCGGTGCACGACCTGGCCCTCTTCGATGCCGCCGAAGTCACCGAGGACGACGGCGCCGATCTCGCGCTGGTCGAGGTTCATGGCCAGGCCCAGCGTCCCGTCCTCGAAACGCAGCAGCTCGTTCGCCATGGTGCCGGGCAGGCCCTCGACGTGCGCGATACCATCGGCCGTTTCGATGACGTGACCCACCTCTTCGGTGGCCACGTCCGCCGGACGGTAGGACTCCATAAAGGAGTCCAGTGCTCCGCGGATTTCCTCCGGGGAGATGCTGAGGTCAGCCATGAGGATTCCTAACTAGGTAAAAGAAATTAATGTGTGTACGAGAAGTGCTAGCTGGCGATCGCGTCGCGCGCTGCACTGATGCGGCTGGCCAACGAAGCGTCGATCGCGGTCATGCCCGCGCGCAGGCGGAACCCGCCCACGACCTCGGGATCAATCGAGATCGCCAGGTCAACGTCCGTGCCGTAGCGCTTCGAAAGGATGGAACGAAGGCGTTCGACCTGAGCCTCGCTCATCGGCGTCGCCGTGGCGACCGTGACGAAGAGA
Source organism: uncultured Actinomycetaceae bacterium (assembly GCA_963537735.1). Taxonomy (GTDB): domain Bacteria; phylum Actinomycetota; class Actinomycetes; order Actinomycetales; family Actinomycetaceae; genus Pauljensenia. The sequence goes on from CAUTGT010000013.1 coordinate 8,074, forward strand.
CGGTCCTGCATCGTCGCCGCCCACTGGGCGTAGCGACGCAGGTTGTGCAGCAGACGACCGTGGTTTGATCGTCCAACAGCACGACGCACGAGGCGCATCGTCCAGACGCTAATGCGCTCACCGAAGAGCTTGGTTGCGATATCCCCGCGCTCGTGAGAGTTGCCCTTGGACTTATCCGACAGGCGCGCGCGCACCTCTCGGTTGTGTGCCAGGAAGTAGCGGACCTGGAACAGCTCCTCGCGAACCTTTTCGAGAGCTCCCTGTGCACCGGCGGCATTGAGCACACCGAGAATGCCGAGCACCTCGAGCGCGTCCGCAACGTCCGCCGGGTGACGCCAGTGGTCGGCAACGACCGCGTTCACGACGGACAGCGTCGGAGCCGTCACGTGCGAACCGAACGCGCTGGAGGCGAGCCCCTGCTTATCTGCGACCGACCGCGCCGGATCGGTCACTGCACGCGCGAGACGAGTGTTCTCCTTGAACAGGTCGGCCAGGCCGAAAAAATCCTCGGCAACCCGCATTGCATCGGTGCCGGGCGTGGCCAGGGCCGCCGCCAGCTCCTTCGCAAAGGGGACGGACTCGATCGTGCGCATCTGTGTCATCGCTTCTCCTCGACCCGGGCGCTGTCGGCCTCGAGCTCGTCAAGGAAGCGATCGACCACGCGAGAGGTCAGCGCCGTGTCGGTGAGGTGTTCACCGATGATCTTCTCTGCCAGCTCGGAGGCGAGCAGACCCACCTCGGAGCGCAGGGAGATCTGCGCAGCCTGCTTCTCGGCGAGGATCTGACGCTCGGAGGCCTCGAGAATACGGTTGGCCTCGCTGGTTGCCTCGTGACGGGCGGCGGCCACGATGGCCTTCGCTTCGTCGTTGGCGCGCTCACGGATGGTGTGCGCTTCAGCGTGAGCCTCGCGAATGATCTCCTCGCGCTTGAGTGCAGCGGCGGCCTGATCGGCCTTCGCTTGCTCGGCGGCGCCGAGGCCCTCCTCGATCTTCGCGGCGCGCTCGTCCATCGTCTTGTAGATGCGAGGCAGCGCGTAGCGTCCGACGAGGAGCAGGACGATAAGCAGAACGAGAGCCGACCAGAAAATCTCGTACAGCGGCGGCAGGATGACGGCGAGGCCGCCGACCTCCTGGTCCGACGCGGCGACAATCTGGTGCATGGCGATCACTTAACGATGAGCGGCAGAACGAAGCCGATGAGGCCGAGGGCCTCGACCATGCCGGCGCCGATGATCATGTTGGTGAAGAGACGGCCGGCAACCTCGGGCTGACGGGCGGTCGCTTCCTGGGTCTTGCCGACCATGAGGCCGATGCCGAGGCCGGGGCCCAGGGTGGCGAGGCCGTAGCCGATGTAGGCGAATGCTGCGGTTCCCATAGTGGTTTCCTTCTGTTAGTAACGCCGGGTGGCGTTGGGGGTCAGTGATGTTCGACGGAAAGCTTGATGTACACGGTCGACAGGATCGTGAAGATGTACGCCTGCAGGAAGGCCACGAAGACCTCGAAGCCCGTCATGACGAACATGGCGGCGCCGGTGAGCGCGGACGCTGCGGACAGGACGGAAAGTTCGTGGAGCAGAATCGCCGTACCGAAGTAGGTCATGCCCAGCAGGAGGTGGCCCGAGATCATGTTGCACAGGAGACGCAGGGTCAGCGTGACGGGGCGAACAATGAAGTTCGACAGGAACTCGATGGGCGTGATGAGCAGGTACATGGGGGCAGGCAGTCCGGGTGGGAAAAGCTGCGAGGCAAAGAAGCCACCCACGCCCTGCTTTCCGATACCCGCACCGATGAACGTCACGTACGTGATGAGCGCGAAGACCATCGGGACGGCGACGACCGACGAGGCCGCGATGTTGATGCCGGGGATGATGCCCGCAATGTTCATGGACAGCACGCCAAAGAACAGGAAGCCAATGAAGCCGGAGAACTTGCGGCCGGTCTTCGGTCCGAGCATGTCGAGGGCCACGTTGTCGCGAATGTAACCGGCGATCGCCTCGACGGCCATCTGGCCTCGGGTGGGCACCAGCTTGGGCTTACGCGCGACCGCGACGAGAACCAGCGAGACAAGGAGGCCCATGATGATGCGGGCGAGAGTCAGTCGGTTGAACTCGAAGAAGGTTCCCTCGCCGAAAATGACGGTCGGGAAGAAGTCCTCGAGGGCAGGCTGATGGGGATGCTGCGTGAACGCGGGGTAGGCGGTGAGTGCGATGACGATGAGAAGGATCGCGAGGCTCACCCAATACCAACGCGGCTTGGACGCGGTGCGGCGAGCAGGCGCGTGATCGGACACTGAATGTGCCTCCTTCATCTCAACTCCATTGGTTTGTGTCTGCTGCCGAGGCAACTGAACCATTCTATACAGAGAAGGGGCTGCCTAGCGCGCGCAAGGGTTACTGAGTGTCGCTCGGCGCGTCCACGTTCATCGTGCGCTTGCGCATCATGACCATCATTTCGACGGTCGAGGACACAATAATCGCAATGATCGTGGCGATTGCGGCCACCCGGACGTCCATGCCCAGGGCGCGCGGAACGTACAGCCCGATGGCGAGCAAGCCGATCTTCGCAGCGTATCCGCCGGTCACCCACCCGATGAATGAGGAAGGCGAGCGCAGGGCGCGCGACGTGAAGAACCACTGCGCCGCGACGATGACGACGACCATGGCGAGGGCGAGCACGTAGGTCATGCGGAAACCTCCTCGTGGGCGGACTCTTCCTTGGGGAACTCACGGGTGGTCACGGCAACACCGACGGCTGCGGCGATGATCGCAACGAGGGCGACGCTCCACCACTCGAAGACGAGGAGCCCCACTGCGGGGACGCAGACGATGGCGGTCCACATCCACAGGATCGCGACAACCCCGCGGTGAGAGTGCCCAGCGACGAGCAGCCGATCGTGGAAGTGGGAGCGGTCGGCAACGAAGGGGCTCTTGCCTCGGCGCAGGCGGCGAATCGAGGTGACGACCAGGTCGAGGACGGGCATAAAGATGACCGAGAGCGGCAGGATGAGCGGCAGCGCGGACACAATCATCTGCTGGCGACCGAGCAGCGAGGGATCGATCTTGCCGGTGACGATGATGCCGGCGGCGGCCAGGACGAGGCCCATGGTCTCTGCTCCCCCACCCATCATGATCGAGGAGGGGTGGAAGTTGAACCAGAGAAAGCCTGCGCACACACCGAGCAGCGCAATCACGATGAGGCTGGCGGTCGTCGCGTAGGAGGCCGCGCCCATGAGCCGGGTGATGATGTAGGAGTAGACGAAGAACGATCCGGCGCCGATCGCGATCATGCCGGAGGCCAAGCCGTCGAGCCCGTCGATGAAGTTGACGGCGTTCATGATGCCGACGATGAAGAAGACGGAGACGAAGAGCCACAGTCGGGAGGATCCGAGCGTCAGGCCGAAAATCGGGAACGAGGCCAGCTGGACGCCGCCAAAGGCCATGCCACCCGAGATGAGGACCTGTCCACCGAGCTTGGCCATCCAGTCCAGTTCGATAATGTCGTCGATGATGCCGAGGACGCACATCGCACCAGCGCCCGCCATGACGGCCCACGGGACGGTGGTCGTAAAGAGTGGCGCCATGTAGGGGATCCGCGAGGCAAGCAGCATCGTGACGATGAGTGCAATGGTCATCGCGACGCCTCCCAGGCGCGGAATGGGCTTCTTTTGCAGGTCCCGGCCGCGCAGAGGCGGCAAGATGTTGAACTGCAGGCACGCCCAGCGCACGGCGGGGGTCAACAGGATCGTCAGGGCCATTGCGATGGCGCCCAGCAGCAGGTAGACCTTCACGAAGCGGCCCCTTCGACGGGGGCGATGGGAACTCCGGCTGCGGCGCTGAGGTCATCCAGGGAGATGGTCCCGAGGCGCAGCGCACGGGGCGCGTCGTGCGCAAAGTCAACGATCGACGAGGACGTGGACCCCTGGGTGGGACCACCGTCGAGGTAGGCGGACACCCGTGTTCCAAAGTATCCGACGGCCTGCTCAACCGAGGTCGCGGGAGGCTGACCGGTCAGGTTCGCGGAGGTGACGGCCATCGGTCCGAAGTCATGTAGGAGGCGTAGGAGGGCGCTCTGGTTCGGCATGCGCACGCCGATGGTGCCACCGGTTTCGCCCAGGTCCCAGCCGAGGTCGGGGCGGGCACGCAGGATGAGGGTGAGCCCACCGGGCCAGAAGGCACGCGCGAGCGCGCGGGCGGCCTCGGGGACATCGACGCACAGCGAGTCGATCGCATCGACGGACGCGACGAGCACGGGCGGCGGCATCTGCCGTCCGCGTCCCTTGGCAGCCAAGACCGCAGCAACGGCCTCAGGGTTGGCCGCGTCCGCGCCAATGCCGTAGACGGTGTCCGTGGGTACGACGAGAAGATGGCCGTCGCGCAGCTCACGCTGGGCGTGCGCCAGGTCGTCCTCGGTCAGGGAAGGAACGGCGCTCAGGATCGTCTCGGTACTCATCGTGTTCATTGTGTCACGGTTGCCGTTGGATTCGTCGATTCGGGTGCGCGGGCGCTCAGGAAACGGTGCCTGCCAGCCAGGTCGGGCAGCGTCGAAATCTCCGTCATCCCGAGCTCGGCGGCGATCGCTGCCATGGCTTCTGCTTGCGTGGGCGAGTGTTCCATCAGCAGGACGCCACCGGGGCGCAGGAGGGTGAGCGCGCGGCGCGCGATGCGCGCGGGGATCTCGGTCCCGTCTGGGCTTCCCCCATACAGGGCGGCGTGGGGGTCAGCGCTAGCCTCGGGCTGCGTAGGCATCTCATCGGCGGGAACGTAGGGCGGGTTGGTCACGACGACGTCGACCATGCCGTCCAGGTGCGCGAGCGTCGCGGGATCCGTCGCATCTGCGCGCTCCAAGTGAAGGCAGGGCACGCCCACAGCATCACGGTTCTGGCAGGCCAGGGCGAAGGGCTCGGCTTCCTTCTCGACTGCCCACACCTCCGTGCGGGTGGTCTCGGT
>CAUTGT010000014.1:0-11765 GCA_963537735.1 uncultured Actinomycetaceae bacterium
GTTTACGCCCCCCGGCCGGTGTGTGGGGGGGGGTGTTTTATTCTTTCGGGTTGTGGGGGTGGGGGGGGTTGGCCCCCCCACCCCACCCCTTCCGATTCGAGGAATGCAAACATGACGCAGAACATTTTGGAAATGCGCGACATCGACAAGGGCTTCAATGGCGTGCCCGTCCTCAAGCACGTCAACCTTGATGTCCGCCCTGGCGAAGTACACGCCCTGTGCGGCGAAAACGGCGCCGGCAAGTCCACCCTGATGAAGGTTCTCTCCGGCGTCTACCCCCACGGGCAGTACGACGGCACCATCATCTTCGATGGCAAGGAAGTCCAATTCCGCTCCATCAAGGATTCCGAGGCGCTCGGCATTGGCATCATTCACCAGGAGCTGGCCCTCGTTCCCTACCTGTCGATCGCGGAAAACATCTTTCTGGGCGCTGACAAGCCCCGCAAGCTCGGCCTCATTGACTGGCACGAGGTTAACCACCGCGCTGAAAAGGTCTTGGAAAAGGTTGGCCTGAAAGAAAACGTGACGACCCAGGTCGGCACGCTCGGCGTGGGCAAGCAGCAGCTCATCGAGATCGGTAAGGCTCTGTCCAAGGACGTGCGCCTGCTGATCCTGGACGAGCCCACCGCCGCCCTCAACGACAACGACTCGGCCCAGCTCCTCGACCTTGTGCGCAGCTTGCGCGACCAGGGCGTGGCCATCGTCATCATCTCCCACAAGCTCGGGGAGATCGCCGAGATCGCCGATCGCACGACGATCCTGCGCGACGGCCAGACCATCGAGACGATCGACATGAAGGATCCTGCGTCCACGCAGGGCAAGATCATCTCGCTCATGGTGGGCCGCGACCTCACGCAGCGCTACCCCGAGCGCAACGTGGAGATCGGCGAGGAGGTCTTCCGCGTGGAAGACTGGACCGTCTATCACCCGACCCAGGCCGGGCGCGTCGTGATCTCCGGGGCTTCCTTCAACGTGCGTCATGGCGAGGTCGTTGGCATCGCCGGTCTCATGGGTGCCGGACGTACCGAGCTTGCGATGAGTATCTTTGGCCGCTCCTTCGGTACTCGCATTTCAGGCAAGCTCTTCAAAGATGGCAAAGAGATCACGGTCAAGTCCGTCTCTGACGCGATCAAGAATGGCATCGCCTACGCGACCGAGGATCGCAAGCAGTACGGCCTGAACCTCATCGACGACATCCGGCACAATGTGGCCACCGCTGGTCTGTTCAAGCTCTCGCGCCGAGGCCTCGTCGATGGACACAAGGAACTGGCGGTCGCCGCTGACTACAAGGAGCGAATGAATATCCGCTCCCACTCGGTCCTTCAAACGGCCGGATCCCTCTCGGGTGGCAACCAGCAGAAGGTCGTTCTGTCCAAGTGGCTCTACACGGACGCAGACGTCCTCATTCTTGACGAACCCACGCGCGGCATCGACGTTGGCGCGAAGTTCGAGATCTACACGCTCATCAACAAGATGGTCGAAGAAGGCAAGGCCGTCATCGTCATCTCCTCCGAACTCGAGGAAGTCCTCGGCGTCTCGGACCGCATCTACACCCTGGCGTACGGCCGCATCACCGGCGAGGTCAAGGCCGAAGACGCCACCCAGGAAAAACTCATGGAACTCATGACTATCGAACCCGCAAGGGAGGACCAGAAATGACCGCCGAAATCAGCCTGGTTGACACGCTGAAGGCCAACCTGCGTCAGAGCGGCATCTTCATCGCGTTCGTCGCCATCGTTGCCCTTTTCTGGGGAATGAACCGCGATACCTTCTTCTCGGCAGGTAACCTGACGAATATCGTCCTGCAGTACTCCTACATCCTGATCCTCGCGATCGGCATGCTCTTCGTCATTGTCCTGGCCCAGATCGACCTTTCCGTCGGCTCGGTCGTGGCCGTGACTGGAGCACTCAGTGGCGTCCTCGTCATCAAGCAGGGCTACCCCTGGTGGGTGGGTGTCATCGCCGCCCTCGTCATGGGTATCCTGATCGGCGCGTTCCAGGGCTTCTGGGTCGCCTACGTGGGCATCCCCGGCTTTATCGTCACGCTGGCCGGCATGCTCCTCTTCCGCGGCCTGACCTACCAGGTCCTCGACAACGTCTCGCTGTCGCCCTTCCCCAAGAGCTACTACAACATCGCCAACGGCTTCCTCAATGGCCTCCTGGGCGGTAACGGCTTCGACGTCTTCACCCTGGTGATCTTCGGCATCGGTGTGGCCGGCTTCGCCTACCAGCAGGTACGCACCCGCCGCGCCCGCATCTCCTACAACCAGGCGGTCGAGGCGATGTGGCTCTTCATTGCGAAGATTGTGCTCACAGCTGTCGTCGTTATGTGGTTCGCCTACAAGCTCTCCACCGAGCGCGGCCTGCCCATCGTGCTGATCCTCCTGGCTATCCTCGTGCTCGTCTTCGGAACCCTTGCTTCCTCGACGATGTTCGGCCGTGACGTGTACGCGATCGGTGGCAACAAGTCTGCCGCCGCCCTGTCCGGCATCAACGTCAAGAAGGTCACCTTCTGGTGCTACGTCAACATGGGCTTCCTCGCGGGCGTCGCGGGCGTCGTCTACTCGGCGCGCATGAACGGCGCGCAGCCGTCGGCGGGCAATATGTTCGAGCTTGACGCGATCGCCGCCTGCTTCATCGGTGGTGCGTCGACGACCGGCGGTATCGGACGCCTCTCCGGCGCCCTCATCGGTGGCCTCATCATGGCCGTCATGTCCAACGGCATGCAGCTTATGGGCGCCTCCACCTCCACCCAGCAGATCGTCAAGGGAGCCGTCCTGCTCCTGGCCGTTGCCTTCGACGTGTGGAACAAGCAGCGCGCCTCGGCCTGAGGGAACGCGTAGAACCCCACGAGGGCGGGGAGCGGCCATGCGGTCGCTTCCCGCCCTTGTGTATGCACGTGGGGTCTGTGTGCGTGGTCGGACGTGTTTGTCAGGTCTAATGAGAGGGGTGTTTCCTCGGTGTGGGGCACAGTTCCTGTTACCGAAAAACGTACCGGTGACGATGTGTTTGAGTCCCCTGAGATTGCAACCATGTGGCAAGTTTGAGTGATCTGATACACAGAATTAATGGTTTTTGAGCAAAAAAACGAGATATTTTCGTGAAATCCGCGAAATCTGGCCCTAAAGTCGGCAAAATCGCCAAAGATTTCGTAGTGTGTCATTCGTGGCCACGACAGTGGTAACCAAGAACGAACAGGAATGAGGTTTCTCAATGTCCGTGAACCGTACCGAGCTTGTCGCTCAGATTGCCGAACGTGCCGACCTGACCAAGGCGAAGGCCGACGAGGCCCTGGCCGCCTTCCAGGCCGTCCTCGTTGAGTCCCTGGCCAAGGGCGAGGCCGTCAAGGTGACCGGTCTGCTCTCCGTCGAGCGTGTTGAGCGCGCCGCCCGCACCGGCCGCAACCCCCGCACCGGCGAAGAGATCAAGATCCCCGCTGGCTACGGTGTGAAGCTCTCCGCTGGCTCCACGCTGAAGAAGGCCGTCTCCAAGTGACGCGCTGACACTAGCGAATAGCCTGTGGGGCACGACCGTGTGGTCGTGCCCCACACGCGTCTGTGCGGGCCCGGGCAGCCCCGCCGCCGCTCAGATGAGAGGGTTAACGCGCCAATGAGCGGGTTTAGGTGCGTATCAAGGGGTTGACGCGCATAGCGGCCCGTTGATCTAGCTGTCGCGCATAACGTTGTCCCCCGGCCCGCTTGAGCGGGCCGGGGGACAACGCATGGAGTTCGCATGAACGTGTGTGTTAGGCGTTCACCTCTTCCTTGACGCTCAGCGTCAGGAGCGGGTGGTGGCACGCCACGCGGTGCGTCTCATCCGTGAGCGCGGGCTGTACCTTGCACTCCTCGCCAGCGAACGGGCAGCGCGGGCGGAAGCGGCAACCCTCGGGCGGGTTGACGGCGCTCGGCGGCTCGCCGGTGAGCTTGATGGCACTCTCGTCGTGCTTGAACTCGGGGTCCGGCACGGGGATCGAGTCGATGAGCGCCTTCGTGTAGGGGTGCTTCGGGTTCTTGACGACCTCGTGAGCGGGTCCCTCCTCGACGATGCGGCCCAGGTACATGACGCCGATACGATCGGCCATGTACTGAACGACCGCCAGGTCGTGGCTGATGAACAGGTAGGACAGGCCCAGCTCCTGCTGCAGGTCCTTCATGAGGTTGAGGACCTGCGCCTGGACGGAGACGTCGAGCGCCGAGACGGGCTCATCGGCCACGATCAGGTCGGGAGCCAGGGTCAGCGAACGGGCGAAGCCGAGGCGTTGGAGCTGACCGCCCGAGAACTCGTGCGGGTAGCGGTCCAGGACCTCTTCGGTCAGGCCGACCTGCTCGAGGATCTCCATGATGCGCTCGGCGATCTGGCGAGCGTTGCCGGTCTTCTGGATGCTCATGGGCTCGGCCAGGATCTGGTCGATGCGCATGCGCGGGTCCATTGCCGCGTAGGAGTCCTGGAACATCATCTGCACGTCGCGGTGGATGCGTACAGCGTCGCGTCCCTTGAGCGTGGCCAGGTCGCGTCCATCGAGCTCGATGGCACCGCCCGACGGGGGCTCGAGGCCGGCGATGAGGCGGCCCACGGTGGACTTGCCGCAGCCGGACTCGCCGACGAGGCCGTAGGTCTCGCCCTTCTTGACCGAGATGGACACCCGGTCGACGGCGGAGACAACGCCCTTGTTGCGCTTGAAGAAGCCGGAGCCTGCCGACTCGTACTCGCGCGAGGCCTCCTTGACGTCCAGCAGTACCTCGTGGGAGATCTGCGGGGCGGCGTCGACCGCGTCCTCGGGCTTGCCGGAATCCAGCTTAGCCTGGAGGACCGCGGGGGACTCGTCGCCTTCCTGCACCGGATGGAAGCAGGAGAAGGTGTGGGAGTCGTCTCCGCTGAGGTCCGGGTAGCCGGCGCGGCACTCGTCGGTGGCCCACAGGCAGCGGGCAGCGAAACGGCAGCCCACCGGCAGGTTGGTCAGCGACGGGGGAGCGCCCGGAATCGAGAAGAGCTTGGTGCCGGCCTCGAGGGCGCGCTCAGGCAGGGCCGCCATCAGCGAGCTCGTGTAGCGGTGCTTCGGCTCGGTGAACAGCGTCTTCGTTGGCGCGGTCTCAACGATGCGGCCAGCGTACATGACGGCGACACGGTCGGTGTGACCGGCCACGACACCCAGGTCGTGGGTGATGAGGATGACGCCCATCTTGTATTCGTCGCGCAGCTCGTCGATGAGGTCGAGGATCTGCATCTGCGTCGTGACGTCCAGGGCCGTCGTGGGCTCGTCCGCGATGAGGATGCGCGGCTTGCACACGAGGGCCATGGCGATCATGACGCGCTGGCGCATGCCGCCCGAGAGCTGGTGCGGGTAGTTGTTGATGACCACCTCGGGGCGAGGCATGCCGACGCGCTTGAGGATCTCGACGGCGCGTGCGAGGGCTGCCCTCTTCGAGAGCTTCTCATGCACGCGCAGCGGCTCGCACACCTGAAGGCCGATCTTCATGGTCGGGTTCAGGGATGTGAGCGGATCCTGGAAGATCATGCCGACCTTGGTGCCGCGTAGCTTTCGCTTGTCCTTCAGGGGCAGCTGGGTGAGGTCCTGGCCGTCGAGGATGATCGAGCCGGAGGAGACCTTGCCGCCCTGGGGCAGGAGGCCCATGAGGGACAGAGCCGTCATGGTCTTGCCCGAGCCGGACTCGCCCACGATGCCGAGGGTCTCGCCCGGGTTCACGTGCAGGTCGACACCCGAGAGGGCGCGAACCACGCCGGAGCGAATCTCAATGTCGGTGTGTAGATCTTTGATCTGAAGGAGTGGAGTATTCATAGTTCAGTGCTCACCTCTTGCGCAGTCGAACTTCGAAGGCGTCACGCAGGCCGTCGCCGATGAAGTTGAACGACAGGACCAGCAGAATGATGAGGACGCCCGGCGGGTAGAGCAGCCACCAGTTGCCCGAGTAGACGTGCGACTGGCTGTTGGAGAGCATGGCTCCCCAGTCGGTGGCAGGAGGCTGCGCGCCCAGGCCGAGGAACGACAGGTAGGCGACGTAGAGGACGGCGTCTGCGACCTGGAAAGTCGCGTTGACGATGACGGTACCGATCGTGTTACGGACGATGTGCGTCCGGATCGCTCGGGGCATCGAGCCGCCCATGCCGCGCATCGCGACAACGTACTCGCGCGTGCGCAGGGACAGGGCCTCGCCTCGAATCAGTCGGGACGTACCCAGCCAGGACAGGGCCGACATGATGATGATGAGGACCGGGACGGTCGGCGGGATCATCGTGGCGATCAGCATGAAGAGGAACAGGACGGGCACGGACATGAGCGCGTCGACGATGCGCATCATGATCGCGTCGATCCAGCCACCCACGAAGCCGGCGATCGCGCCGTAGAGCGTGCCGATCGTGGTGGCGAAGATGCCGGCGAACAGACCGACGATGATCGAGGTCTGGCCGCCCTTCATGAGGCGTCCGAGCTGATCGTATCCAACCATGTCGGTGCCGAGCGGGTGCTCGGCGGAGGGAGGCAGCGCCGAGTTCGACAGGTCCGTGTGGATCTGGTCGGTCACGTAGAACAGGGGGCCGATGAAGGAGAACGCCAGCAGAATCAGGAGCATGCACACGCCGAAGACGGCGAGCTTGTTTTCCATGAAGACCTGCAGGCCCTGCAGCTTCGTCGATTTGCGGGCGGTGCGCGCCTTGGCCGGCGCGGCGATGGGTGCTGTTGCAGTGGTCATTTGGCACGTCCTGCCAGTCGGATACGGGGATCAGCGACGGCGTAGAGGAAGTCTGCCAGGAGCGCGCCGATGACGGTCGCAAAGGAGATAATCAGGGCGACGCCGAGGAGAATCGGGTAGTCGCGCCTGCCGGTCGCCTGGTAGTACAGGTAGCCCATGCCGTTGAAGTTGAAGAGGGTCTCGATAACGAGGGCGCCGCTGAACATCGCGGGGATGTACAGGCCGATCATCGTGATGACGGGGAACATGGCGTTGCGCAGCGTGTGAACGAAGACGACGCGGAACTCCGACAGACCCTTCGCGCGGGCGGTACGAACGTACTGTTCGTTGAGGTTATCCACCATCGAGGAGCGCACGTAGCGCGCGTAGGCGGCGATCGTGCCGATCGACAGGGCGCACACAGGCAGGATGAGGTGGTCCCACTGCTCCCACATCACCGACAGGGCCTCGCCCTGCGGTGCATCGTTGGGCAGGATCGGCCACACCTGGGAGAAGAGGACGATGAGGAGGAGGCCCGCGAAGAAGATCGGCGTCGAGTAGGCGAGCAGACACGCGATCGTCACGATGTAATCGGGCGCTTTATTTCTCTTGACGGCCTGCCACACACCCAGGGGGATCGCGACGATGAGAGCCAGGATGGTGGACAGGAGAGACAGGAAGATAGTGCGCGGTAGGCGGGCTGCCAGCAGGTCGTTCACAGACTGGTTGTGCTGGTAGGAGTAGCCGAAGTCGCCGTGCGCAATTTTGTTCAGGTAGTTGACGTACTGCTCGGGGATCGGCCGGTCGTATCCGTTTTCGTGGTCGAAAGCTGCGAGCTGTTCTTGGGTCGCATCCTTACCGAGTGCCGCTCGGGCTGCGCCGCCCGGCTGAGACTGGAGGAGGATGAAGGTGATGATGGTGACCAGGAAGACAACGACGACTGCCTGGCCGAGGCGTTTGAGGATGAATTGGATCATTGCGAACTCCACAGTAAGGGGGCAGGCGCCCGCATGTGCGGGTGCGGGCGCCTGCCCCGTGAGGCGTCAAGGCGAAGGGTTACTTACCTTCGGTCGACCACGACCAATCCTCGGGCCAGGTGTCGCCGGTGGCGTCGAGTTCGCCCAGGTCGAGCGTCTTCTTCACCGCGGTGATCTGGTAGTACGGGTTGGGCATCCACAGAACGGGGAGGTCCTCCGCGAGGTAGTCGTTGTATGCCTGGAGAGCGTTGGGCTCGGAGGAGCGGGTCGACTCTTCGATGAGCCTGTCAGCCTCGGGGTTCTTGTACTGGCCGAGGTTGACGGGAGCGTCAGTGGCGAAGAGGCGCTCGCCGGAGGCGTAGATCGGGAAGCCCCACGAGGTCTGGGATCCGAAGAAGGACAGGTCCCAGGTGCAGGGGGTCTCGTCGTCGCATGCTTGCGAGGCGCCGACCGAGTCGGGGACCTCGTTCATGTCGATCTTGATGCCGAGCTTGCCGAACTGGGAGATGATCTCCTCGAACATCTGGTGCGTGGAGACGAAGCCCGACTGGGAGACGAGCTTGAAGCTCAGCTTGTCGCCAGCCGCGATGCCCTCGCCACACTGGTTGGCGCCAGTGCCGGGGTTCTCGCAGGTGGTTTCGCCATCGGGCACGACCTTCCAGCCGTGGTCCTCGAGGAGCTTCTTGGCGGCATCCGGATCGAACTTGTAGACGCAGCCCTCGGTGGTGCCGGTCTTCTCGGCGGCCATCGGGACGGGGCCACAGGTCGGGGAAGCGGTGCCGGACCAGATCTTCTCAGACAGGGTCGGCTGGTCGATGAGCTGCTGCATCGCCTGGCGGATGTACTTCTGGTTGATGAACTTCGAGCCGGGGGCCTTCTCGTGGAAGTTCAGGGCCAGGTAGGTGATGGAGTTGCCGGGCCACAGGAAGACGTTGTAGCCCTTGTCCTCCACGGCCTTGCGCTGGTTGTACTGCGCGGCCGGGATGTAGCCGAAGTCGATGGCACCCGAACGCACGGAGTTGAACTCGGCGTCGTCACCCGTGAATGCCTTGTAGATCAGCGCGTCGATCTTGGGCTTGTCCTCGCCCCAGTAGTTCTCGTTGGGGACGAGGGTCAGGCCCTGGTCGGGGGTGAATTCCTTGAGCTTCCAGGGGCCGTTCACCGTCTGCCACAGCGGGTTGGTGGCGTAGGAGGACAGGTTCTTGGCCTCGCCCTGCAGGTAGGCGAAGACAGCCTTCGCGCCATCGGGGGTGCGGTCGAGGTCGGAGACGGCCTCGTCGGCGCTGGTCTTGTCCCAGGCGTGCTGGGGGAGCAGCGCGACCTTGTTGATCTGGTTGTCAATGAACCAGGCCGGGGCGAACTTGGTCTCGGTGGTGATCGAGAAGGTGTGGTCGTCGATGATCTTCAGATCGGCACCGTCGGGGAAGAAGCCCTTCTTGTAGGAGGCCCATTCGTCCTTGTTGTTGGTGACGAGGTTCCACCAGAACTCGATGTCGCGGGTGGTGACGGGCGTGCCGTCGGACCACTTGGCGTCGTCGCGCAGCTTGATGGTGTAGGTCAGACCGTCCTCAGAGACCTCGGGAACGGTGCCCAGGGACTTGGGGAGGTTGATCTTGTAGGGGGTATCAGAGGTGGACTTGTAGGCGAAGAGCGGGCGGTACATCGCCTGGATGAACTGGCCGTTCTCGCCCTGCGTGTAGCCCTTTGCGGAGACCGGGAAGATCCAGTTGGGGGTACGCGAGGCCATCGTGACCTCGTTCTTTCCGGTTTCCGAGTTGGCTGCCTGGCCGCCGCCGCTACTGCTGCTGCCGCCACCACAGGCGGACAGGCCCAGGGAGGCGACCATTGCGAGGGCCGCGCCGGTGACCATCCACCGCTTCTTTCTAAGGTTCATGACTGCTCCAAATCAACGTTGATCGGGGACACTGACGGATGACAACCCTGTCAGATGAGGTTCATCATATGACAGTTTGTCGGCGAATGTTGCCACTTTGGCCAAAATGTGGAATGTTACGAAAAAATAACAAGATATTTCGGCGAAAGAAGTGTCGAACTTTCTTCGATGAGGCATAATTAATCATGTTCTCAACGGTGAGCGCGGTGTAACGTTGTAGTTACTGCATACGTACTTAGAGGAGGTGTCATGGCCACGCATGATGTCGACGAGACTGTTCTGACGCTGATTGGGTCCGGTCAAGCGGACACCAGGCCTGCGATTGTCAAGCAAACAGGCCTCGCGCCATCAACGGTGTCGGCCGCTGTGTCTCGCCTCGTCGAAGCCGGGGTCATCGCGGAAGCGGAACACTCTGTGTCCACGGGTGGGCGGCGCGCACGTCGCCTCGTCACTTCCGACGGCGCCGGAGCGCTTGCCCTCGTTGAGCTGGGAGCCCACCACGGCCTCGTCGCCCTGACGGACCCAACCCGCGGAGTCGGGCAGGCCTCGAGCCTCCTTATTGACATCGCGGAAGGCCCCCAGGCGGTGCTCAATGCCGTCATGGAGGAGGTATTCCGCCAGGAAGAAGCTGCCGGCGTGCGGGTCGGTGGCATCGCCCTGGCGGTGCCCGGTCCCGTGGACGCCGAGCGCTCGCGCGTCATCCGCCCCGCCCGCATGCCCGGGTGGGACGGTATCAACGTCGCCGAGGCCGTGACCGAGCAGTGCGGACTGCCGGCCCTCATCGAAAACGACGCGCGCGCGGGAGCCATCGGCGAATCCGTGTACCGACGTCGTCTTCAGGGCGTGACCCCCATCGATACGCTCATCTACGTCAAGGCGGGCTCCGCCATCGGCGGAGCCTACCTCGTCGACGGCGTACCGCAGGTGGGGCAGGGGGGACTGGCCGGGGATATCTCGCATATCCCCGTCGCGGCCGCCGCGGGCCGCCCCTGCAAGTGCGGCAACGTCGGATGCCTCGAGACGATCGCCTCCGCCGACTCGATCCGAGCAGACCTGGCCGCTGCCGGCCTCGTCTATGAGAACAACGCGCAGCTTCTGGCCGCCGCACGCGACGGCATCCCCGAAGTTGCGACTGCCATCCGCCAGGCGGGCACCCTCCTGGGCCACTGCGTCGCCCACCTCGTGTCCTTCCTGGCACCCCAGGGAGTCATCGTCGGCGGAGCACTCTCCGCCGTCGACGCCTTCACCGCCGGAGTGCGCGCGGCACTCCACCAATCCTGCCTCCCCTCGATCATGGAACACCTCGTGATCGAATCGTCTCGATCAGGGCGTGAAGCGGCGCTCTGGGGGCTCTCGACACTTACCCCCTCAAAGATCTCAAAGGAGAATCGCTCATGACCAAGCCCCGCATCGCGGTCGCCGGAATCCACATCGAATCCTCGACGTTCACGCCGTATATCTCGACCGCTGACGACTTCATCGTCACCCGCGGTGAGCAGCTGATGGAGCGCTTCTACTGGCGCGACGAGGACTGGGCCACCCAGATCGAGTGGATCCCCGTCCTGCACTCGCGCGCCCTGCCCGGCGGCGTCGTCGAGCGCGGCGCCTACGACGCCTGGAAGGCCGAGATTCTCGAGGGCCTCGCCGCCGCCGGCCCCCTGGACGGCCTCTTCTTCGACATCCACGGCGCCATGAGCGTCCAGGGCATGGACGATGCCGAGGGCGACCTCATCAACGCTATCCGCAGCGTCATCGGCCCCGAGCCCATGGTCAGCGCCTCGATGGACCTGCACGGAAACGTCTCCCAGGACCTCTTCGACGGCTGCGACATCCTCACCTGCTACCGCCTCGCACCCCACGAGGATGCCCTCGAGTCGCGCCGTCGCGCCGCCTACAACCTGGGCATGCGCCTCCTGAACGGCCAGCCCAAGCCCGTCAAGGCCCTCGTTCACGTCCCCGTGCTGCTGCCGGGCGAGAAGACCTCGACCCGTATCGAACCCGCCAAGTCCCTGTACAAGATGATCGACCCCATCGAAGAGATGGAGGGCATCCTGGATGCTGCGATCTGGATCGGCTTCGCGTGGGCCGACCAGCCGCGCTGCAAGGGTGCGGTCGTCGTCACGGGCGACGACGCGGACCTCGTCAAGGAACAGGCCGAGCGTATCGGCCAGTACTTCTGGGACGTGCACGACCGCTTCGAGTTCGTGG
>CAUTGT010000015.1:0-11503 GCA_963537735.1 uncultured Actinomycetaceae bacterium
ACGAACCACCGTTTCGGAACCCCGCTCGACCTGGCTGCGGATCTCCTCTGAGCCTCGTATCCTGAGGGCGGACGGGGAATCCAGGCACACAAGGTATGGGTCAGCGCTCGCGACGTCTCGTCGCGGGCGCTGACCCATACACGCTCGGGGCGCAAGTAATGGGGGAGTAGACGAGATAAACGCCGGAGGGGCGAGCCTGTTGGCTCGCCCCTCCGGCGTTACGTCAGTGTCGAATCAGATCGCGCGGGCGACCTTGTCGGACTTCAGGCACTTGGTGCAGACGTTCAGGCGCTTGGGCGTCCCATTGACAAGGGCGCGAACGCGCTGAATGTTCGGATTCCACCGGCGGTTGGTGCGAACGTGCGAGTGCGACACGCTCTTGCCGAAGCCGGGTCCCTTACCGCACACGTCACAAACGGCAGCCACGATGTTCTCCTCGGTATGTCTTCCAGTTCAGTCTTTGTCTCCGCGCTTGCGGAGAACGCATCCTTCGGTGCTTGAACCGAAGGCAACCATGACAGAATAGCGGACGAACCATGCTTTCAACAAGTCGCAGCCGATCTGGGCCGTGTCAGGTCGCACACACCGAGCCGCGCAGGGACAATGGGAGGGGCTGAAAGGGGAGCCATGGAACTGAATGCATCTGTCGTTATCGAGGCGTGTCGTGCCGGGGCTGAGGAGGCCGCCAGGCTCGCGCCCTTCCTTGATGACCTGGACGGATGGGATGGGGCGGACTGCGACACGGGGTCGAATGGTGCAGCGACGATGGCTGCGCTCGAGGCCGCCATGGACTCCCTGGATCCGCGTGCTCACCTGCGCGACGCGCTTGAAGCGGCCGTGGAGACGATTATCCGCCGCGGCCTCGGACACAGCGGCATGGCCCTCGGAGCTCTTTTCGAGGCGTGGGCCGGTGCTCTCGGGGACGAGCATCACGTCACGCCTCTCGTGCTGCGCCGCATGCTCGCCGCCTCTCTGACTCCCGTGGCCTCCTCCATCGAGTGGTCCGATGCCCTCGTGGAAATGCTCGGCGGGGCGGTGCGCGAACTTCAGGACCTGGGGGCGACGCTCCCGGAGGTCGACGACGTTTTCTCTCGTTTCTCTTCCCAGGCGCAGATCGGCCTCGTTGAGGCGACGAACGAAGCGACGGGGCGTATCGACCCCGGTGGTGCTTTCATTGCCCTGGTCTTGGCCTGCATCGACGCTTCGATGCGGGGTGACGCCGGAATCCTTCAGTCGTTCACCGCCATGCTGGCCGACCTCGCGGAGCGCCATTCGCGTGCGCCCGAGGCTGCCTCCCCTCCGCCCGGCCGCGACTTCACGGTCGACATCATCTTGGAGGGTACGCAGGAAGACCTGGACGCGCTGCTCGCGCGCCTCGGTGGCCTGGGGGCGCGGCTGTCCTACGTGGGCCGGGTTGATCTCTTTGGCATGGGGGAGTGGAGGCTGCACGTCGACACCTCCGCGCCGCTGGCCGCGCACCCCTCGTCGGGACAGGTCATTCGCTTCCAGGTCTGCGACGCCCGCCCAGACGCGCAGATCGGCATTGACGAGCTGGCCGACGAGGGCCTGAGCCACCGCGGCGTGCGCCTGCTGCAGCGCCGCCCGATGCGCCGCGTTGAGCGTGCCCGTGTCATCGCCTGCACCAGGGCCCCCGGCCTCGTCGAAGACCTCGCGCGCGCGGGAGCGGTCGTGTTCTTAGACCTGAGCGCTGGGGACGCCGCGGGCATCGTGTCGGCAGCCACCTCGCGCACGGGCGTGACCCTCGTGGCCACGTGCGACGAGGCCAGCGCTTCCCTGGTCGGCACCGTGGCCTCGGTGCTGCCCTCACCCGCCCCGGGTGTTCCCGCGATTCTGCGCGCGGGTAGCCGCGATGACTTCGACGTCCTTGCGGTCGCGCGTGCCTGCGCCCCGTTGTTCGTGCCCCAGCCGGGCGGTGTGGAGGCCGCTCCGACGCTGGCGCGCATGCTGCGCGACGGCGCGCACGATGCCCTCGCCTCGTGTGCGAGCGCCCCGCTGCCCCCGGGCGGCGACCCGGAGGGCATTGCCGAGGCCCTGGCTGAGGCCTCGCGCAGTGGCGGTGATTCCTGGCGCCTCCTTATTTCACGCGACGACGACGGCCCCTACACCGTGGCCACCGTTCGTCAGCTGCTCTCCACGCGAGACGCGTCGTCGACGATCGACCTGGAGACCTGGGACGGCGGGCAGAGCGGGCCGAGCCTGGTCGCGGGGTGCGCCTCGTGAGCGCACTCGACGTTCCCCTGTCGCTGCGCCTGCCGAAGAAGACGGCGAAGGCCCTCGAAGGGGCCGGCGTGGCGACTGTCGGAGATCTTTTGATGGTCGCGCCGCGCCGCTACTACCACTGGGGTCGCCTCACGCCGCTGTCCTCCCTGCGCGAGGGCGAGGACGTGACGATCCTCGCCGAGGTCGCAGGCGCACACCTGGTCGCCAACCGATCTGGCTCGGGCGTGCGCTTGGAAGTCACCCTCACCGACGGCGTTCAGTTCCTGTCGGCGACCTTCTTCGCGAAGAACCAGTACAAGCTCGCCCCCATCGAGCGATTGCTGACGCCGGGGCAGTCCTTCCTCTTCGCCGGCAAGGTCGGGGCCTACCGCGGCAAGCTGCAACTCACCCATCCCTCCTTCGAGGGCGTGGATGGGGAGGACATCGAGCGCATTGCCTCGCGCCCCATCCCGATTTACCCAGCGACCGGATCGCTGGCCTCGTGGGCGATCGCCCGAGCAGTCGGCATGGTGCTGGATCACCTGGACGATGCCGACGTGCCCGACCCGGTTCCCGCTGACGTCCGCGAGCGCGCCGGCTTTGCTTCCCACGCCGAGTGCCTGCGCGCCCTGCATCAGCCTGAGACGGACGAGGATTACCAGCAGGCGCGTAAGGCCCTGGCCTTCGCCGAGGCCTTCGTCCTCCAGGTGGGGCTGGCCGCGCAGCGCCGGGGCGTGCGGGCCGTGGCGGCCCTGGCCTCGCCGGTCGACGCGCCGCTGTGCGAGCGTTTCCGCTCGTCGTTGCCTTTTGAACTCACGGACTCCCAGCGCGAGGCCGTCGCCCAGATTGGTGCCGACCTGGCCGGCGAGGTGCCGATGCAGCGGCTCCTGCAAGGAGACGTGGGATCGGGCAAGACCGTCGTCGCGCTCAGCTCCCTGCTCCAGGTGGTTGCTGCCGGTCACCAGGGGGCGTTCGTCGCGCCGACCGAGGTCTTGGCGGAGCAGCACGCCGCCTCCCTGCGGGCGCTCCTGGAGCCCCTGGGGATGGACGCCCCGGACGTTCGCCTGCTGACGGGTTCGACGACGCCCGCAGCCCGTCGCGAGATTCAAAGCGCGATGAACGCGGCAGAGCCGCTCATCGTCGTGGGAACCCACGCTCTCTTCCAGGAGAGCGTGCGTTTCGCGGACCTGGCTCTCGTCGTCGTCGACGAGCAGCATCGCTTCGGTGTCGAGCAGCGAGCCGCGCTGCGCGGGGCGCGTGAGGATGGGTGCGCGGTTCACGAGCTCGTTATGACCGCGACTCCGATTCCGCGAACGATCGCCATGACGGTCTTCGGAGATCTCGACGATACACGCATGAGCGGGATGCCCTCGGGGCGCACCCCCGTGGCCACCTACCTCGCCGACAGTGCCAACGCCGCGTGGGTGGAGCGCACGTGGGCGCGGGCCGCGGAGGAGATCGCCCAGGGGCGTCGCGTCTACGTCGTGTGCCCGCGCATCGACGCCTCTGATGACGTCGCCGACGCCGAGGAGGAGGGCGCACGCCCCCTCGCCTCCGTCGAGGAGGTCGCCGCGTACCTGCGCTCCCACCCGGCCCTGTCCGGCATCGCCATCCATGAGCTGACGGGACGCACGCCCTCGCCCGTCAAGGCGCAGATCATGGAGGATTTCTCCACCGGGCGCGCCCCCCTCCTCGTCGCCACAACCGTCATCGAGGTCGGCGTCGACGTGTCGGAGGCGACCCTCATGGTCATCCTCGACGCCCAACAATTCGGCCTCGCCCAGCTCCATCAGCTGCGCGGGCGCGTCGGACGCTCCTCCCTGCCCTCGCTGTGCATCGCCATGCATCGCCACGAACTCACCGACTCGGGCAGAGCGCGCCTCCAGGCCTTCGCGGACACGACCGACGGTTTCGAGCTCGCCGAGGCCGACCTGCGCCTGCGCAAGGAAGGCGACGTCCTTGGAGCCGGTCAGTCGGGTACGGCCACCCACCTGCGCTTCCTGTCGGTGCGCCGCGACGAGGCGCTCATCCGCCGCGCGAAAGGCGAAGCCGAAACCCTCCTGGAACAGGACCCGATGCTGGAGCGCCACCCGGACCTCGCCCGGGCGCTGCGCGCCGCATCGGACGGACAGATCGAGTGGATGCAACGCTCCTGAGGTGCGCCCGGTAGGGTAGGGGTATGACCAGAATCGTCGCAGGCAGCGCCAAGGGGCGTACCCTCGCCGTGCCCAAGTCCGGCACCCGTCCCACCTCCGAGCGGGTTCGCGAGGCTCTCTTTTCGCGCCTGGACCACATGAACGTGCTGGACGGTGCGACTGTCCTCGACCTCTACGCCGGAACGGGTGCCCTCGGCCTCGAAGCCCTGTCGCGCGGAGGCACCCACGCCACCCTCGTCGAAAAGGCTTCGGCCGCCGCCCGCGTCGCCTCCGCGAACGTTCGCTCGACGGGGCTGCCGGCCCGGGTTGTCACCGCCGACGCGCGCACCTACCTGGGAGCGCGCAACGGGGAAGCTCTCGCGGGAGACATCGACCTGGTCTTCATTGACCCTCCCTACGACATCGCAGAAGACGACATGACGACGGTGCTGGCCTCCCTCGGCCCGTGGATCGGCCCCGATGCCCTCGTCGTCGTCGAACGGTCCACGCGTGCGCCCGCTCCCACGTGGCCGGATTTCCTCGTCCTCGAGGACCAGCGCACCTGGGGTGAAACCGTCGCCTACTTCGCAGGTCCGCCCCTGCCCAAGGACGAATCCGCCGACGGCCCGCAGCCCCTCGAGGACGCCCAGGCCTCGTCGACCGCGGAGGAGGAAGACCGATGATCGCGCTGTTCCCCGGTTCTTTTGACCCCTTCACAAACGGGCACCTCGACGTCGCAGAGCGCGTCTGTGCCATTGCCGACCGCCTGATCATCGGCGTCGGAGCGAACCCCACCAAGCGCGGCCTGATCGCCCCCGAAGAGCGCGTCAGGCTCATCCGTGAGGCCACCGGCCACCTCGGCGGCGTTGAGGTCGTCCTGCTGCAGGGCGCGACCATGGACGAGGCCTCGCGTCTGGGAGCCACGCTTATCGTCAAGGGTGTGCGCTCCTCGATCGACGTCGACTATGAGGCCCCCCAGGCGGTCTTCAACCGTGAGATCGGGGGCATCGACACCTGGTGGATTCCGACCCGTCCAACCCTTGCACACGTCTCCTCGAGCGCCGTGCGCGAACTTGTGGGGTTGAAAAAGGATATTTCTCGGTATGTCCCTCCAGCGATTGAGCGATTTTTGACCGACAATAGAAGCTGAATAATGCCCGGTGGAACGCAGGAGGCAGCCATGGCTGACACGACCGACAACCAGACTCAGGACGAGTGGAACGAGGAAACCGTCTACGGTCCCTCCACCGTGATCGCCGCCCTCGACCAGATTGAGGACCTTGTCGAGTCCTCGCGTGCGGTGCCCCTGTCGGCCTCGATCATGGTCAACAAGGCCGAGATCCTCGACCTGCTCGACCAGGCCCGCGAGGCTCTGCCGGAGGACCTCGTGGCCGCCGATGCCGTCGTCGCCGACGCGGACGCCGTCCTGGGACGCGCCGATTCCGCCGCCGAGACCCGCATTGCTGAGGCGAACTCGCGCGCCTCTTCGACCCTCGATCAGGCCAACGAGCGCGCCGCTCAGATCCTCGCCGACGCAGAGGAAGAAGCCGAGCGCACCCGCTCGCGCGCAAACGACGAGGCCACCGCGCTCGTCTCGCAGGCCCGCTCGGACGCCGAGGCCACGATCGCCGACGCGAACGCTCAGGCCGCCCGCATCGTCTCCACCGAGAACATCGTGCGCATGGCCGAGGATCGCGCCCGCGAGATCGTCTCCGAGGCCAAGCGCTCGGCAGCCTCCCTGCGTGAAGGCGCCGACGACTATGTGGCCTCCTCGTTGGATGAGCTTGCCCACCTCATCTCCGACCTCGCGCGTCGCACCGACGCTGGACGTCGCACGATCGCGGAGCGCCGCGGCGTCGACGTCACCGATGTGGATCTGACCAATGAGTGACAAATCCCTGACCCTGTCCCTGGCACGCCTGCCGCGCGCCCTGGGATCGACGCTGCACCAGGACCTCGTGTGGGTGACCCCCGACGACCTGGGCACCCCCTCCATGTCGGCCGTCCCCGGCGTCCCCCTGGACGTGTCGGTGGACTTCACCAGCGTCGAGGACGGCGTGCTCGTCCAGCTTGCCACCTCCGTGGATCTCATCGGGGAGTGCGTGCGCTGCCTCGACGAGGTGCGCGACCACCACGACGTCTCCAGCGCGGAGGTCTACTTCGAGGCCGACGCGCCCGCCCTGACCCCCTCCGAGGACGACGAGGAGGTCGATGACCTGTTCGTCATCGGCGAGCGTGATACCGTCGACATCGAGACGCAGCTGCGCGATGCGATCGTTCCCCTCGTGGATCCGCGCCCGCTGTGCAGTGAGGACTGCGCGGGCCTGTGCGACGTGTGTGGCGAGAAGTGGGCGGATCTGCCTTCCGACCATGAGCACTTTGTCGTCGACCCGCGCTTGGCCTCCCTGGCCTCCCTGCTGGGTGATGATGCCGAGTCGGGGCGATCCTGATGAGTCGTTCTAAGCACCTGCCCGTTCCTCCGCGTACCGACACGGAGGCGCTGGTGGAGGCGTGGGGGACACGCATCGACGCCCCGCTCCTGCAGCTGGCGCTCGTGCACCGTTCCTACGCGAACGAGGCCGGGGGCATCGCGAATAACGAGCGCCTTGAATTCCTGGGTGACTCGGTCCTGTCGATCGTGATCGCGCAGAAGCTCTACGAGCAGTACCCGGACGTGGCCGAGTCGGATCTGTCGCGCATGCGTGCCGCGACCGTCTCCCAGCAGCCCCTGGCTGCCGCCGCCCGCCGCATCGGCCTGGGTGACTTCGTCTTCCTGGGTAAGGGCGAGTCGATGCACGGCGGACGCGACAAGGATTCGATCCTGTCCGACACCTTCGAGGCTCTCATCGGCGCGACCTATCTGACCAGCGGCCTGGAAGAGGCGCGCCGGGTCATCCTCGAGCGCCTGAGCTTCCTCCTCGTGGACGCCCCCTCGCGAGGCCAGCACCAGGATTGGAAGACGATCCTCATCGAATACTCGCAGGCTCAGGGCCTGGGCGAGGTCTCCTACGAGGTCGAGGGGGAGGGGCCGGACCACCAGCGCGTGTTCACGGCCCGTGCTTTCGTCTCCGAGCGCCCCGATCCGATCGGCTCGGGGCAGGCATCATCGAAGAAGCATGCGGAGAACGCGGCCGCGCAGGATGCGATGAGCCGCCTGTCGCCCGAGAAGTAGTAAGTACACGAGGGCGTTTGCCCTCCCGACGGTTAGAATCAACACGTGAGTGAAAATACGTCCGCGCGTACGCGCGTCATGATCATTGACGACCACGAGATCGTTCGACGTGGCATTGCCGAGATCGTCGACCGCGACGACGCCCTCGAGGTTGTCGCCGAGGCCGGATCCGTTGCTGATGCCGTGCGCCGCGCTGACCTGGTGCGCCCCGACGTGATCCTGGTGGACCTGCAGCTGCCCGACGGTACCGGCATCGACATCATGAATCGACTGCGTTCCTCCCACCCGCAGATCCTCCCCGTCGTGCTCACCTCCTTCGACGACGACGAGGCGCTGGCTGAGTCCCTCGAAGCGGGTGCTCGTGCGTACATCCTCAAGACCGTGCGCGGCGCGGAAATCACCGACGTGATCAAGGCAGTCGCCGACGGTCGCGTGCTGCTCGACGAGCGCACTCTGACGCGTCGCCGCGTCGATCACGAGGATCCGACCGCCGACCTGACGCCGTCGGAGCGCAAGGTCCTGGACCTGATTGGTGATGGCCTGTCGAACCGCGAGATCGGTGAGAAGCTGGGGGTCGCGGAAAAGACCGTGAAGAACCACATCACCTCTCTCCTGTCGAAGATGGGCCTGCAACGCCGCACGCAGGTGGCCGCGTGGGTGGCCGGGCAGAGGGCGGCGTCCTGGCGTAACTGAGCCACTGCCTCGTCCCAGAAGGGGCGAGACGAACACGAGCGGGTCGGAATTATCCGGCCCGCTCGGCTTGTATGTGCACGCGTCAGCGTAATCATCCAACGAGTCAAGTTGTTTACTAATCAGGGGAATCCCCGATTTGTGAGAAAGCTACTATCAAACTGGTTTATGAAAAAGCCCTATGGGGTAACGTTCGCCTCATCCTCACCGTAGAGGACGGACACCGTCGTCCACCATTACCCCTTGAAAGGACACCCCGTGAACCTCAAGCGAATGCTTGCCGGTTGTGCGGTCGCTACGGCACTGGTGCTCGCACCCATGAGCGCCCCCAGTTTTGCCGACGCAGCACCAGCGCCTACCGGCGTCCCCGCAGCGGTACCACTGAGCTCCACCCCCAAGATCGCCAAGTGGCAAGAACTCCAGTACGGCATGTTCATGCACTTCGGCGTCTACTCCGTCTACGGCGGCTACTACAACGGCCACCGCCAGGGCATGGGCTACCCCGAGCAGATCAAGGCCTGGGAGAACATCCCCACCGACGACTACCTGCTCAAGGCCAAGGACCTGGCCGCGAACTTCGATGCCTCCGCCATCTGCAAGACGGTCCACGACTCGGGTATGAAGTACCTGATGATCACGTCGAAGCACCACGACGGCTTCGCCATGTGGGACACGAAGACGACCGACTACAACATCGTCAAACAGTCCAAGTATGGCAAGGACCCGATGAAGGAGCTGTCCACCGAGTGCAACAAGCTCGGCGTCAAGCTCGCCTTCTACTTCTCGATCATCGACTGGACCAAGCAGACCCCCGAGCCCTACGGCAACGTCAACCCCATCGATGAAGACCTGATGACGACCGTCATCAAGCCCCAGCTGACCGAGCTCCTCACCAACTACGGCCCGATCGCCGAGCTCTGGTTCGACATGGGCGGCCCCACCGCCGAGCAGTCCCAGCGCATGGCCCAGTGGGTCCACGAGTTGCAGCCCGAGACGATGGTCAACTCGCGCGTGTGGAACAAGGCCGGCGACTTCGAGGTCGGCGGCGACAACTCGGTGACCACGGACTTCCACATGGGTCCCTGGGAGTCGATTCGCTCGATCTACCCGGCCTGCTGGGGATACTGCTCGTGGGCGAACCGCGACGATAGCGCGAAGAGCTACAAGGAACGCGAGCTGGTCAACAACCTCATCGGCACGGTCGCCTCGGGTGGCCAGTTCGCCTACAACATCGGCCCCAAGGGGGACGGCACGATCGAGGCCTTCGACGCCGGCGTCGTCACCGAGGTCGGACAGTGGATGCAGCGTCACCCCGACGCCATCACGGGCGCCCGCCCGACGTGGTACCCGGCCCCCAACTGGGGCAAGGTTATGACCAAGGGCAACGACCTGTACTTCTTCCCCGAGCTGTGGAGCCCCGGCAAGACGCTGACGCTTCCCAGCGTCGGCGGCCGCGTCACCGGTGTGACCGTTGATGGCACCGACCGCTCGCTCGAGTTCACTCAGGACGGCACCACGCTGACGGTGACCATGTCGGGTGAGAACCCGGAGCCGAACCTGCGCCCCGTCGTCAAGGTCAGCTTCGATGCCGCCCCCACCTACGTGCCCACGCAGACGGTCACCGCCGTCGACGGCGCGACCATCTCCTCGGAGCAGTTCTTTGGACGCGCCTCCGCACTGCGCTACTCCGGCGCACAGGCCTACGACGCCTACCTCGTGAACAAGACGGACAAGGCCATCACCGACCTCGCCCTGAAGTTCTCGGGCAACTTCGACGCCTCCACGACCTACAAGATCACCCTCGGGACCACCTCCATCGAGGTGACCGGCGCGCAGATCGAGGCCGGCGAAGTCGGCGAGGGCCTCAGCCTCGAGCCCGGCAAGGTCACGCCCCTGCGCCTCGAACTGGCACACCCCTCCTACTACGCCAACCCGATCGGCCTGCGCTCCGTGAGCGCGACCCTGCACGTCTATGGTGAGAACGCGGCCACTCAGCCTCCCGTCATCGCCACGGACCCCTCCTCGGTCTCCGTCAAGGCGGGAGAGAGCGCCACCTTCACCGTCGTCGCCTCGGGCCGACCGGCCGCCACCATCCAGTGGTACCGCGTCCCCAAGGGTGCGAGCGAAGGAACGGCGATTCCGGACGCCACGAACGCCATGTACACCCTGACGACGACGCTCGAGGATGACGGCGCACAGTTCTACGCCGTTGCCACGAACGCCAACGGCTCCACGACCTCCCAGCGTGCGACCCTGACCGTCACCAAGGGCAGCGACAACCTCGCCCTCAACAAGACGGCCACCATGTCCTCGACCGGCTGGGGCGGCACCGCCTCGCGCGCCGTCGACGGCAACACGGACGGCGTGTGGGACAACGGCTCGGTCGCCCACACCGGCAAGCAGGCCAACCCCTGGTGGGAGGTCGACCTCGGCGAGACCCACCCCCTGGGCGTCGTCAACGTCTGGAACCGCTCCTCCTCCGACAACTGCCAGGGAATCTCCTGCGACCAGCGCCTGCACGACTTCTGGGTCGTCGCCTCCGAGACGCGCCTCGACGCTTCCTTTAACCCCGCCACGGCTGGCGCGGTCGACGGCGTCCACATGATCAAGGTCGACGGAGTTGGTGGCCGCCCGAGCGCGGTCGACTTCGAGGGCTTCGATGCTCGCTTCATTCGCGTCATCCAGCCCACCGAGTTCGGTGAGTTCGCGCTCGCGGAGGTCGAGGCCTTCGCGGCTGCTGCCCCCACCCCGGATCCCGGCGATCAGGAGCCCCCGGTCATCAAGCCGCTGACCGTCACCGCCAACCCCGCCGAAGACGCGCAGATCTCCGGCGATGGCGCCTTCCGTACCGTGACGGCGAAGGAAGGCACGCAGGTCATGATCAAGGCCGAGGCGAGCGGCAAGCCCGCCCCGACCCTGTTCTGGCAGATCAAGCGTGAGGGCACCGACTCGTGGGCCATCGTCGAAGAGGAGAACGGCCCCGAGCTGACCCTCACGATCGACGGCGAGAACAACGGCTCGGTCATCCGTGTCATGGCCATGAACGAGGCCGGGTTCGCCGAATCGGGTCTCGTGACCCTTGCCCTGGCCGAGGACCCGGCTCCCACCCCGGACCCGACCCCGGACCCGGCTCCCACGCCTGACCCGACCCCGGACCCTGCGCCCGCTCCCGATCACACCGTCGGCACGTGGATGAATGATGGCGTTGGCTGGTGGTGGAAGATCACCGGCGGCGACTACGCCAAGAACGAGACGCTCACGCTCGGTGGCAACGTCTACCGCTTCG
>CAUTGT010000016.1:0-11275 GCA_963537735.1 uncultured Actinomycetaceae bacterium
TCGCTCGGCGCGTCGTCTCGAAGCCCGGCCAGGCCCCGCCGCCACCCACCGGCACCGCGGCAGATCCCTCCGGCGCCCTCCACACCAGTGGGACCTGGTGTGCTGTGAATAGCCCAACCAGGCCCCGCCGCCGCCCACGGGCACCGCAGCCAGGCCCTCCGGGTCCTCCGGCGCCCTCCACAACTGCAGCACTTGTGGCGCTTTTCTTTTATTGCCGCAATGTGCGTGTGAATACGCGCGTGAATATACGCGTCCTGAATGAATCCAGAGTTCTTCGGAAAAGGGCATCAGATAATCTGCTTCCCGTATGAAAACGTATGCAGATTACGATTTGGTGAAGCTTTGGGGGGTAAGTCCCTATTTTTGACGAGAGTGTCGCAAATGCTCTACTATCTCCGGTGTGGAAACGTATCCACAACTCCGAACTGTGCATAGACAACATATTGCAACGGAAGGCTCAATGATGCGCGCACGCTATGCTGCTCTCCCCGCCGTACTCCTGGCACTCTCTCTCGCCGCCTGCTCTGCCCCCGAAGGCCAGAGCACCGAGGGAGGCTCCGCCTCGGCAGATACCCTGAACATTGCCTGCTCCCAGCAGGAAGATTTCTGCCAGGCGATCGTCGCCGCCTACACCAGGGAAACCGGTCAGAAGGCCACCTACGTTCGCCTGGGTGCCGGCGAAGTCCTCGCCCGCCTTGAAACCAACCCCGGTGAATTCGACGTCTGGTCCGGCGGCCAGGCCGAAAACCACCTCGTCGCCAACGACAAGGGCAAGATCGAAAAGTACGTCTCGAACAATGCCTCCGCACTGCCCTCGCAGTACAACAACGCCGAAGGCATCTGGTCCGGCTTCTACACCGACTCCATTGCGTTCTGCTCCAACAAGAAGGAACTCGAACGCATCGGCGCACAGGCTCCCACCTCCTGGCAGGACCTGCTCAAGCCCGAATTCAAGGGGCGCATTGCCATGCCGCACCCTGCCACCGCAGGCGTTGGCTACATGGCCATGTACACTGTCGCCACCCTGAACAACGGCGACCAGGAGAAGACCATTTCCTACTTCAAGGAACTGGTTCCCAACATCATGCAGTTCTCCAAGTCCGCAGCAACCGGTACCGAACAGGCCGGACGCGGTGAGGTGGCCGTTGCCATCGCCCTCGACTCCGACTGCGAAAAGGCCAACAAGGCCGGATATTCCGACCTGGTCACCACCTACCCCTCGGAAGGCACCGGCTACGAAGTGGGCGCAGTCTCCGTCCTCGCGGGTGCACGCAACCCCGAAGGCGCCAAGGCCTACATGGACTGGTTGCTGACCACCAAGGCTCAGGATCTCTACGCGGACGTCCCCTCCTTCACAGCACCCACCCTGCCTGACGCCAAGGTTGGTCCGAACGTCCCCAAGCAGGACGTCGTGAAGCACGTGGACTGGGATGTACGCAAGGCAGCTGACTCTCGCGCCGACTACATCGGCATCTTCGAAAGCCAGATCGCCGGAGCAAGCTCCGCCAAGTGAGACCACGGGGTGCGCGAGAAACGACTGAGGAACTCGCGCACCCCGTGTGCGTCTCTCCTGCCGTTTTCATTGGAGACAAGCTATGAGCATTCCACAGCTGCGTAAAGGTCGGCAGCTCGACATCCCCGTCGCCCTCATCACCACGGTGACCGTTATCGGGCTGATTCTCCTCCTGGGAATCCCCGTTGCCAAACTCATCGGTATCGGCGTGTCCGAACGCGGGCTGGCAGCTATCACCCAATCCTTCGGCGCCAACGTCGACACCCTGGTGAACACCCTGGTGCTGGGACTGTGCGTCGGGATTGTCGGAACCTTCATCGGATTCGTCACCGCATTCGCCCAAGTGTTCCTCACCTTCCCCGGGAAGAAGCTCCTGCACTGGGTGACCCTCCTGCCCACGATTTCCCCGCCCTTTGCGACGGCCACCTCCATCATCACCCTGTTCGGTAAGCGCGGCATCATCACCTACGGAATCTTCGGCATCGAGAACAACATCTACGGCCTGGCGGGTCTGGTCATGGTGCTCTCCCTGACCTTCGCGCCCGTGGCCTACCTTAATATCCGTGGCATGATGGAAAACTTCGACAACTCCCTGTTCGAAGCATCCGCCACCCTCGGAGCGCAGCCGCTGAGTACCCTGGTGAAAGTCACCATCCCCATGGTGGTTCCCGCAATGCTGGCCTCCTTCCTTGTGCTTTTCGTTGAAGGCATCGCTGACCTGGCAAACCCCCTGGTACTGGGCGGTGACTTCCGAGTCCTGGCCAGTCAGATTTACTTTGCCGTCGCAGGAAGCGGTGACATCGCAAGTGCCGCAGGAATTGCCCTGGTGCTGCTCCTGCCCGCACTCACGGTGTTCGCCGTTCAGAAATACTGGTCGAACCGTAAGTCTGTGATCACCGTGACCGGTAAGCCCGTGGGCTCCCTCAAAGAGGTCACTGCGTCCAGCGTCAAGATCCCCATGCTCGTCCCCGTCTACGGGTGGATCGTCTTCGTCATCGTCGTCTACATGACGCTCTTCGTGGGAAGCTTCGTCAAGATCCTCGGCGTTGACAACACCTTCACGATGGAACACTTCTGGTACGTCCAGCGCCTGGGATCCTCCGCAATTGTCACAACGCTGTCGATGACCCTGGTCGCCGCTCCGATCGCAGCCGTCATGGCGCTGATTATTGCGTGGTTGGTCGTCCGCAAGTTCCCGAAGATCGGTAAAATCTTGGATTTCTGGGGCATGCTCGGTATAGCAATCCCCGGCACCGTCCTCGGTCTGGGATTCGCCCTGGCCTACTCCAACCCCACGTGGCTGTTCGGCAAACAGATTCTGCCCACTCTGGCAGGTGGCTTGGCCGTCGGAAGCGGCGCCATCGCCATCATCCTGGTCTACATTGCGCGCGCCATCCCCACCGGCCAGCAGGCCTGTATTTCCGCGCTCAAACAGATCAACCCGCAGGTGGAAGAAGCCGCGCGATCCCTGGGAGCCAGCCAGGTGTCCACCCTGGTGAAAGTGACACTTCCGCTGGTGCGTTCCGGCATCGTCACCGCCGTCACCTACGGTATCACCAAGTCCATGACCATGATCACCGCGATCATCTTCATTACGACGCCTCAAACCAAGGTGATGACCTCCCAGATCTTGGACGAGGTTGATGCCGGGCGTTTCGGCCACGCCTTCGCCTACTGCACCCTCCTCATCGGCCTCGTGCTCATCATCTTGATGATCGCCAACCTTCTTGTTAACCGACTGAATCGCTCCACCAGGACGGTAGTGAAATGACGACTGAACACCACACGCAGGCAGGCGCACTCCAGCTGCGCTCTGTCACCAAAATCTACGATGCCAAGCAGGGGCAGCACCGTGCTGTTGACAGCATCAACCTCGACATTGAGGCCGGAAAATTCGTGACCTTCCTGGGGCCGTCCGGCTGTGGGAAGACCACGACCCTGCGTATGATCGCCGGATTTGAGGACGTTACGGAAGGCGAAATCACCCTGGACGGCCAGTCCCTGGTGTCTGTCCCGCCCGAAAAACGCCCCATGTCGATGGTGTTCCAGTCCTACGCGCTCTTCCCACACCTGACGGTGAAAGACAACGTGGGATTCGGTCTGAACTACCAGAAGCTCCCCGCCGCAGAACGTGAGCAGCGGATCGCTGACGGTCTGGCGCTCATGGGGATCGAACAGTACGCTCACCGCTACCCGCATCAGCTGTCCGGAGGCCAGCAGCAGCGCGTTGCCCTGGCGCGAGCACTCGTCATGGAACCGAAGATCATCCTCTTCGACGAACCCCTCTCGAACCTGGATGCGCGCCTGCGTCTGCGCATGCGCAGCGAAATCCGTGCACTCCAACAGCGTCTGGGACTTACCGCGATCTTCGTGACCCACGATCAGTCCGAGGCTCTCACCATGTCCGACATGATCGTGGTGATGAGCGCGGGCACCATCGAGCAGGTCGGGGAGCCGCGTGAAATCTACCATCGCCCGGTGAACCGCTTCGTGGCATCCTTCATGGGAACTGCATCCTTCGTGGCCGGCACGGTCAGTGAGGTACGAGGCGACCGCTACCTGGTGGCCACCCCGCTGGGTGATCTGGACACCGCGGGAGTCCCCGGACTTGGTGTTGGCGATCACGTGGAGTTGGTCGTCCGAGCAGAAAACACCGCGGTCGGCCTGGATGCACCCGGGAACGAGCAGGCAGGGGAGGGCAGAGACGTGGTTCTGGAAGCCACAGTGCGCTCCGCAGCCTTCGACGGCTCGGTCAACACCTACGTCCTAGACACCGCGGCGGGCACCCTCGAAGGCCGTTCTCACGGCATGAATGAACTTCATGCTGCCGGAGAGAAGGTCACCTGTGTGATCTCGCGCGAGTCCCTGTGGGTGATTCCCGCGGATTCCTCGGAGAAATAAAAGGTCGGAACCATGCGACGCTTTTTTGATCGTGAGGATACGCGGTGGCGCCGAGGAAATGGCGCGCTCCACTTCTACCTCGCGCCCCCCGAGGATTCCCCCCTGTGGGACTTGGTGCGCGAGGCGGAAAAACCCCTGTCAGCGCTCCCACAGATCGGTATCCAACCGCCGGAGTGCATCCACGTGACGGTGCAACGCCTCGATCTGTATCGAGACGAGATCAGTGACGCCCAATGGGAGAAACTGCGCTCGCAGATGGATCGTCGCATGGCGCAGATCGACCCCTTCACGTTGACCTTCGTTCCGCCGGCCGTCCAGGAACGGGCAGTGGAAGTGATTTCCCCAGAGAACCCCTCATTTACGAGGCTGATTGACGCTGTGCGTGACAGCATCGTTGACGCGGGGCTGGGGGAGGCGCTCACGGATCCGCCGTTTGGCCCCCATTTCAGCCTGGCCTATGCGGTTGCGGGGACGAGTAGCGAAGAGGATCGGGCGCTTGCTGATGCTCTTCACGCTCTGAAAACCGACAATTCGATGGAGTGCTCACAGATCGCTCTTGTCGAAGTCGATCAAGACCAAGAGGCCGGTATTTTTTCCTTCCGTCCTCTATATACTTGGACGGTCGGAACCCCGCGCTGACGTCGGGGAATACCCCACCACTCACTGAAAGGCGGATGTTCGAGGATGCCCAGAAAGAAACGTGCCAGCATCATTGATGTGGCTCAAGCAGCGGGAGTGTCGCAGGCGACTGCCAGCCGCGCACTTTCTGGGCATCCCGCCGTCAGTTCCCAAGCGCGCGTCGCTGTGCGCCAAGCTGCCGCCCGCCTCGGATATGTGCGAAACCTCGGTGCTGCTGGGATCGCCAGTTCCAGCACCACCACTGTCGGCCTTTTGGTGCGCAACGTTGGACACAGCTTCTATGGGAAAGTTGCAGAAGAACTCCAAGCGCACACCGACGAACTCGGGTTAGAACTGCTGATTACCGCTGGAGGTGACAGCAAAGAAGGCCAGATGCAGGCCATTAACAACCTCGTGGGACACGGGGTGGGCGTGGTTATCGTTGCTTCTGGTCGAGTATCGAACGAGGCCATGCAGTATGCGGCTTCCTTCGTCCCGCTCATTACTATCGGCTGTGGGGAAACCCGCCCTGAATTTGATTCCGTGCGCATCGATCCCGCGTATGAAGCGATGCTGGCGCAAAAAGTTGTGGCCTATGGACACCGGAAAGTTGCTGTCACCGCCACCAGCCACCCCCTCGCGGCTGCCCTGCATGCCCGTACCGCAACCTTCATTACCCAGCTGGTTGTCGACGGCGTCCAGCCACATATCGTGACGTCTCACAGCGACTACGGTGAGGATCTTTTCGACGGCATTGACCGGGCGATTGATGCCGGGTGTACTGCGGTCATTACGGGAAGTGATCTGATTGCGGTGAAAATTTTGGAACACTTGGCCTCACGAGGGATTGCCTGCCCGGAGCAGGTGTCGGTGACGGGCTTTGACGCGACCGGTCCGTATTCTTCACCGCTTTTGAACCTGACGACGATTGCGCAACCGGTGCGTGAATTGGCGAGGCAGACCGTGATGCTCGCGCAGGAACGCCTAGCCGGTTCCGAGGCACGCAACGCCTCGATCCTGGTGCCCGGAGAGTTCATCGAAGGAGGAACTCTGGGGCGCCTTCCTGAGGTCAAATAGGGATCTTTTCTCGTGAAAACGGACTGTGGGTGGAGGGGATCTATAGCTTTCTCCTCCACCCACAGACCTCGCTAGCGACCAAACACTCGATCAATATCAGGAGCCCATGGGGTGTTCCCTGAGATGGTCACAGTATTTGTACCGGAGTGGAGTTCGACTGGAATATCAACGGTTCGGACGATTTCCCATCCGCTGGGCTGCCCGTCATTTCCTTATCCGGAACGTGGAGGTGCCACCACAATATTGCGGTCGTTGACGCGTAGCAGGAAAGGTGGTTGAGGAAATCTCTGGGATGCTTGCCCTCTACCCCGACGAGGAGGTTGAGCGCGCCTCACGCTGCCATGGCCACCAACAAAAGGTGATCGCGAGCCGGCACGAGTTCGACACGTGCCCCGTGACCTCCACAACATAGTGCGCTCCAATCGAGAGATACTCGATGTCGCATGCAATTCCCTGACGCCTGCGTTCTGTTTCGCTGTGAAAAGCGTGGAATTTCAACGGTTGCATTTCAAAACATGAAGTGTTCGCGGAGGAATTGCATGCGAATGTATGCCGATCAGATCCCACACTGCCCGCGGGTGGCGCGTGTGGGTGCTGCAGGCGCGATGGACCGGTGGTCTGAAACCGCCGTCGCCTTTGCGGGCACAGGCCGAGCCTCAACTGAAACCGCCATCGCCTTTGCGGGTGAGAAATGGGCGTTTTTGGCGCGTTTTTCGGTTGCATTGGTGTTGTTGGTTTCAGCGGGTGTTGTTCATGGGCGAGCATTGGTGATGGTGGTTTCACGCTGGCCTGTATCAGTGGTTGCAGAGGTGTCGTTGGTTTCACCGTCACCACCTCAGTGCGTCCTGTGCGCGAAAAAGTTCGCCCTGCGTGGTCCGGTGGTGGGTGTGTGCGCGAAAAAGTTCGCCCTGCGTGGTCATAATGGCCCAAAATTGGTGTTTTCTGGCGTGCTGGGCGAACTTTTTCGCGCCTGCTAGCCCGCTACTGCCACCAGCCCCAGCCCGCTACTGCCTGCCGGCCCCACGGCCACGCCTTGCGGCGCCTCCAGCACACTCCGTATCGGTGACGGTGGGGGTTTGCAGTATTAGGAGCTGGCTGCCGCCGTGTCGTCGGCGTGTCGGAGCCTCATGTAGTGCAATTCCCCCGTTTGGTGGTCGTGAGTTCGTGGCTTGGAGGGCCCACGTGCGGGTTAGCGGGTTAACGTGCGCGATCAGCCCGATGCGAGTCGAGGCCGTACTCTGATAAACAGACGACGTCGCGAGGCGTCACCACAGATGGGGAGGAACGCATGGAGTACGTGGCGCTGCTGCGCGGAATCAACGTCGGCGGCAACAACAAGGTCGTCATGAGCGAGCTGCGTGAACAGGTCGCCGCCGCAGGCTTCGGACACGTGCGCACCTACATCAACAGCGGCAACCTCCTCTTCGAGGCCGAAGACGAAGCCCCGCACGAGGATGTCGCCCAGGCCGTCGAGGACCTCCTGGAACTCCGCTATGACTTCCCGATCCGACTGGCTCTCCTGACGGCGCAGGACTACCTTGCCCAGCTCGATGAACTGCCCGACTGGTGGCATGGTGAGGTCGCCCGCCGTGATGCGCTCTTCTACACGCGAGGCCTGGACCGCGACCATGTGCGTGAGCGTATCGACGCGATGGAGCTGGGGGATGAGGCCGTGCACTTCGGCGAGCACGCCGTTTTCTGGGGAAAGTTCGACGAGAAGAGCTTCCTGAAGACCGCGTATCACAAGCGCCTGCTGCGCGAGGACTTCTACCGCCAGGTGACGATCCGCTCCGGCTCGACGGTCGAAAAGATTGCGGCCATGCTCTCGCGGGACTGAGGCTAACAGCCCAATCGTGATTTTGGCCCCCGCGCGCGCCCCTGCGGCCCCGATGCAGCCCAAAACCCGTACGCTTGTGTCAGTTCACGAGAAAACGAGGAGACACCATGGCCTCACACAGCGGGCGCCCCGGCGCCATCCGTAAGAAGGGCACCAAGAAGGGCGCGCAGGTCGGCACCGGCGGCCACTCGCGCCGCCGCCTCGAAGGCAAGGGCCCGACCCCCAAGGCCGAGGACCGCACCTACCATCCCGCCCACAAGCGCAAGGTGAAGCGCGAGGCCCGCGAGGCCCAGGAGGCCGCGATCGCTCGCGCCCGCGCGAAGTCCTCGATCCGCATCAAGCCCGGCCACGAGCTGATCGCCGGCCGCAACCCGGTCGCCGAGGCCGCCCGCGCCTCGGTCCCGATTGAGCGCGTCTTCGTCCTCGACAACGTGAAGGACGACCGCGTGGAGGAGGTCGTGCGCCTCGCCTCGACGATGGGTGCCCCCGTTTACGAGGTCACCCGCCGCGACCTGGACGTCGCGACCGACGGCGCCGTCCACCAGGGCGTCGCCATCGAGGTGCGCGGCTACGAGTACGCCGACGCCTCGGATCTGATCGCTGGCTCCCTGCAGCAGCTGGGCCACCCGCTCCTCGTCGCCCTTGACCAGGTGACGGACCCCCACAACCTGGGTGCGGTCCTGCGCAGCGCGGGCGCGTTTGGCGCGGATGGCGTCATCATTCCCGAGCGCCGCAGCGCGGGCGTCAACACGACCGCGTGGAAGGTGTCGGCCGGCGCGGCCGCCCGTGTGCCCGTGGCTCGTGCAACGAACCTCGTGCGCGCCCTCGAAGAGGCCAAGCAGGCCGGCTACTTCGTGGTCGGCCTGGACGGCGGCGGCGACGCGCCCCTGCGCGGCCTGTCGCTGGCGGACGGCCCTCTCGTCGTCGTGACCGGTGCCGAGGGCGCGGGCCTGTCCCGCCTCGTGCGTGAGACCTGCGATCAGATCGTGTCGATCCCGATCGCCTCGACCGTCGAATCCCTCAACGCGGCCGTTGCCACGGGCATCGCCCTGTACGAGGTGGCCTCCCTGCGCTCGCAGGGCTGATCCTTCCGGACTGTCTGTCGTCTCGCCGCGGGTGCGCATCAGCGCCTGCGGCGAGACTCTTTTTTGGCGGCTTGGCGCATTGCGATCACGTTCCGCCCCGCGAAGAGGTGGTCTTTCGGCAGGTCGCCTTCAAAGAGGAGATCGGGCTGCGCGAGCAACAGCTCGTCGAGCTGGAACGTGAGGGCGAGGTCCTGCAGATAGCTGCCGATGTCTTCCTTGGTGGTGGGTGTGTTGCGCTGGCTCACCCGAGTATCGAAGCACCATACCTCGCTTGCGAGATACCCTTCGGCCGAGTAGGGCCGTGCTGCGACCAGGAGTCGCGACGTCTGAAGGCGTGAGGTTGCTGCTGGCCGAGAGGCGGAGTGGGGGAACAGGTCGCTGCGCGCAATCGCGTCAGCCACGGTGGAAAATAGTCCGCCCATCGTATCGAGGCCGTCCGCGATCTCGGTGCCAACCCACCCGTTCAGGGCGAGCTGCTCGCGCATCCCTGGGGTCTCCACGGGGGTGCTTCTCCACCTCGACGCCCAGTAGTTGATGCAGCGAGCGGCCGCCTCATGCGGATCGGTCGCGACGAACGCGCGCAGGTACCTGCGACGGAAGACCATCCGGCGCATGGAGAAATCGGATGCCGTGCTCATGAGTCGCCGTTTCGTGAGAAGCGGCGCTGTTTCCAGCCGTACTCCTTTTTGGCGGCCCTGCGCATCGACAGGACGCCGTCCATGGTGAAGAGATGATCCGAGGGCAGGTCGCCGCCAAAGAAGAACCGGGGCTCCTCCACCAGGACCCCGCGCATCTGCAGGGTGTGGGCCAGCTCGCGCAAGGATTGGTCCATGAAGGCCTCCGTGACCTGGGCGTCCAGGTGGCCCAGCTGGGAGTCGAAGCACCACACTTCGCTCGCCGGGCGTCCTGCGACCGAGCAGGAGCGCGCGGCGATGAGGATAGGCGTGTTTTCCTGGCGAGTCCGTTTGACGTTGCGAGGCGCCGTGGAGGGGAAGACCCCGAAGGGTGTTATCTCGTCAAAGACGGATGAGACGGCGATGTGCCGCGCGTCGCTGCCGGTCTTGATCTCGGTGCCGACCCACCCCTGCTGGGCGAGCTGCTCGCGCATCCCCGGAGTCTCGCCCCAGGCGCCGGTCGACACCCAGTAGCCGATGCACAGGTCGAGAGCCTGCTGCGGGTTGAGGG
This sequence comes from uncultured Actinomycetaceae bacterium, assembly GCA_963537735.1. GTDB lineage: Bacteria > Actinomycetota > Actinomycetes > Actinomycetales > Actinomycetaceae > Pauljensenia. Next base: position 10,217 of record CAUTGT010000016.1, read on the forward strand.
CGACCCTGGCGTAGAAGTACCTGCGGCGGTTGAAAATCCGTCGCAGCGAGAAACCAGGGGTCATGATCGCTCCTTCGACGGGAGGAACTTGGTGACGGGATCGAGGAAGCTGCCCCGCATCTGGGCGATGTTGGCGGGGGAGAGGGGGTGGTCCTCGGGCAGTTCCTCGCCATCGACGAGGCGCGGGGGAGTTACCAGGATGCCCTGCTGGTACAGGGCCGTGTGCAGGTACTCGAAGACGCGGGCGAAGGGATCCTTGCCGGGTCGGGCGCGCTGAATCGCCGTATCCCAGGGGAAACACCACAGCTCGGTGCAGGCCTGCTCGGCGTCGGGCAGCGGGCGAGCCGCGATGATGATCGTCGTCTTGTTGAGGTGACGCAGCTGCGCGCGAACGGCCTTCGACGTCAGGTAGACGGCGAGGCCTCCCAGCAGCAAGCTGGGAGGAACATCCGAGAGGTCATCGGGGAGAAAGTCGGAGCGCGACCGCTTTCGGTTCTCGACCTGCCCGGGCATGACCGTGACCTCGGTGCCCGACCAGCCGATGTCGGCGAAACGCTTGCACATCGTGGTCGACTCGCGCTTGATGCCGATGGCGCGCCAGAACTGTGCGCAGCGCGCGACGGCCTCCGCCGGTGGACACGACACGCTGTACACCGTCATGGGGCGCCTCTTCAGGAGGGAATCCAGTGGCAGGCGCGGGGGAGTGATATCCATCAGCACTCCTGGGGATCGGGGTAACGAGGCCAGGCTATCAGCGTGAGCGTCATCGCACGAAACCCGGAAACGATACGATGAACTCATGAGCGTCCTTGGAACCGTCATCGTTGGCATCGTCATCTTCATCGGAGTGATCGGCGCGGTCGTGCAGATCTGGCCCTCCGCGCCTGTCGTTGGGGGTGCGATTCTCGTGTGGTCGTGGATGACGGGCACGCGCGCCGCGTGGATCATTTTCGCCATCGTGGCCGTCGTCCTCATTCTGGGCACCGTGCTCAAGTACGTGATCCCGGCCCGCGGCATGAACAAGGCGGGAATCCCCCAATCCACGCTCGTGTGGGGCGC
>CAUTGT010000017.1:0-11058 GCA_963537735.1 uncultured Actinomycetaceae bacterium
GTGCGGGGCTTGAACTTGCGCTTGAACGCATGCAGCGAGGTGAAGCCGTAGAGCGGCTCCATGATGGCGGCCAGCGCGTCGGTCAGGGGGCCAAAGGCCGAGGTGTCATCGGCGGAGCGTGACAGGGGAGCGCCCGACAGGGACAGGACCTCCAACCCCTCCTCCTGCGCCGCCAAGGCAGCCTTGCCAATGAGGAACTCGATCGCGGGACGCCACCCGGTCGTGCGCCGACGCATGACGTCCAGGGTCAGGCCGACGACTGCTCCGTCGCGGTAGATGGGAAGCCACGAGGTGACGGCATGAATCGTCGACTCCTCGTCGATGGCGACCAGGATGCGTGTTTCGGGGACCGCGAGCTCGGGCACGCCGCCGAGCGTAAAGCTCATCTCGGGCAGGGCCTTGTCGGCGCTCCACGTGTCAGAGATGACGGTGATTTGGTCGCGCCAGCCCGCCGGGCACTCCTCCCAGGTGGTCCACACCGCCTCGACGCCCTCGCGGGACGCGTGGTTCATGGCGGTGCGCACGTCCTGGTAGGCCTTGCCCTTGAACGCGAGGCCGGGCAGGTCCAGCAGGGACTCCTCGGCGACCTGCATGATCGTCCAGCCCTCCTCGCGCGCGGCCTGCGCGAGCTCCTCGTGGACCGAGTAGAGCGCGGGGGTCAGACCCGAGGTGGACGCGAAGGATGAGAACTGCGCGATCGCCTCGGAGGCTTTGCCCGGCTCGTACGCCAGGTCTGTGACCGTCAGCGCGACGCCTCCCGATCCGCGGTAGGCGACCCCGGCCTCGCCGGACGGAGACACCCACACCTGGTTACCCTCCCAGGTCTGCATCCACCCGAGGGTGCCCGCACCGTGGGCGCGGAGGAGCGGCGTGAGGCTCTCGAGCGGTGAGGACAGAGGAATACGAGGCCGAGCGAGCAGCGCGCTCAAGATAATGACGAGGGTGCCGACCCAGGCGACGAGGGGAACCCACAGGACGGGCGCCTCGGCGAAGAGCGTCATCGGGACCAGGGACGGTTCGAAGATCGAGGCCGTCGCCGTGGGCAGCAGCGCGAGGGTGTAATCGTGGAGGATCTGCAGGGGAGTCGCGTAGTCGGTGACGGTCAGGTCGTCGGCATTAAGGGCCTCGAGGGGGACGAACGAGTCACTCGTGAGAAACCCGAGGACAAGAACCGCGCCCGCGCAGCCGATCATGAGGAGCAGCCAGCGCCGCAGCAAGGTTGAGGTCGTGGAGGGTGACGCGTGAATCGTGAAAGAACGGCGCACCCACCACGTGATGACGCACAGGGCGGCGTTGAGGATGACCGGAACGAGAAGGAGCGAGGCCGTGGTGACGAGCTCGGGCCTGGCCATCCCGTTCTCGTCGGTGCCCTGGGCGAGAGCGACGCCCGTCGCCGCGACCGTCGATAGCCCGAGGACCAGCTGGAGGATGAGAGTGCCGAAGTAGGCGGCGCGCCTGCCCTTGCGCAGCCCGTAGGCGAAGATCAGTTGGAGCGTGATGGGGGCCAGGCACAGCAGAGTCGTGATGACGCCGGTGCGCCCCTCGAGCCACCACGCGGGTCCCAGCGACCAGCGCATCTGCGCGAGCGGTCCCTCGGGGGCCGACGAGACCACGGTCAGGGCCGCCGCACACGCCCAGCACAGGGCGGCGACGGAGGCGAGCTGGCGTCCGATCGTGATGTCGCCTCCGGACCCGCTGTGCTCACCGCGCACACCCGTGAGGCGCGCTGCCACGATGCCCGCTAGGAGGGCCCACACGCGCGCATACGAAATCGCCGATCCGAGAATCGCCGCCGACAGGATGAGGATTCCGATGAGGAGGAAATGCGCGCGCCAGCGCCAGTGAGAGGCCAGCGACTGCGCGGCGGCTCCCACGAGGGCGACGAGGATGAGGCTCGTGCCCCACAGGCTCCCCGCATCAATCGTCTGCCCCCACATGGAGAACACCCTGGTGAGCAGGGGAAGCGTCAGCCATGTGGCAGTGACGCCGACGACCTGGCCGGCAGCGGCTGCCGCCACCCACGCGCGCGTACCGAGGTGCCTCTCGGCCGCGCCGCCCGCAATGATCATCACGACGATGCCGAGCACGGCCGTGGCGACGAAATTGCCGGGAACCGCGCCGACGGAGGAGAGGACCGACCACCAGTGAGGGCTGGATGGGGTGGCCTCGAGCGCTGTGAATTGATCGCGCCAGACCCAGTAGGACGCCGACGTGATCGTCAACGCGACGGTGAGGACGGCGGTGGCAGGGCAGCGTGAGAGCCATCGGACGGTGAGGCGCGTCAGCGAGGAGATGAGAAGCCAGACGGTCTGGAGGGTCGTCCCGATGGGGGAGATGATCCTGACCAACGGAGATGGTGTGCCGTCGGTATCGGGTGACGGTGTTGCTTCCTGCACCACGGGCGAGTGTCCTCTCAGCGTCAGTTTATGAGCCATGTCAAGGATACGGCGGTGTTCTGAAAGTCAGCTGAAAGCGTTCTGAAAGAATGTGGCAATGACGACAGTGCCCCGCGCCGCTGGAGGCACGGGGCACCGGTGTGACGGAGTCAGGCGTTCAGGGTCGCGAACTCGGCGAGAGCCAGGGGACGCCCCGCGCTCATCTCGGCGCGCATGAGGTCCACGACCGCGTCGAGGCCCTGGCCGGGGCGCGCGGCCGCCGCGACGGCGCGCTGACGCTCGTAGGAGGCGCCGATCGTCAGGATCGTCTCCAGGCCTGCAAACTCGCGCGCGCAGTTCAGGTCGGCGGCCACGGGGGCCAGCTCTTCCTTCAGTCGCGCGATGCCGTCGCGCGCGCTCTCGGTCGTGCCGTCGCGCGAGACGATGAGGGTCGCGTCCATGCCGTAGCGCGCCGAGCGCCACTTGTTCTCGGCGACGAACCAATCCGGCAGCGACGGTAGCGGCTCGCCCGCGTCGTACAGGCGCGAGAAGTGCTCGACGAGGACGTGGGTGAAGGCCGCGAAGGTGGCGACCTCGGTCGCGTTCGTCGCAGCGTCGTACACGCGGTTTTCGATCGTGCCGAAGGCGGGCGAGGGGCGGATGTCCCAGCGGACCTCGTCGAAGCCCTCGATGACGCCCGTGCGGATCATGTCATCCGTGTAGGCCTCGAGATCCTCCCACGTTGCGAACTGGCGCGGGATGCCGGCGGTGGGCAGCTGCTGGAAGACCATCGCGCGGTTGGACGCGTAGCCGGTGTCCTCGCCCGCCCAGAAGGGGGAGGATGCGGAGATGGCCTGCAGGTGGCCCAGGTGGGCGGTGAGGGCGGCCTGAATCGGCAGGATCTTCGCGCGATCTTCGACGCCGACGTGCACGTGCACGCCGTACAGGAGCATCTGATGTCCCCAGTAGGCGGTGCGCTCCACCAGCTGGGCGTAGCGCTCGGAATCGGTGACGCGCTGGCGGCCCGGTCGCGCGAAGGGGTGCGTGCCGGCGGTGGCCAGGTCGATGCGCAGGTCCGAGGCCAGGGGCGTCAGGTAGTCGATGCAGTCCATCAGATCCGCCATGCACTCGGCGACGGTCGAGCGAGGCTTGGACACGACCTCGATCGTGTTGAGCAGCATCTCGCGGTGGACGCCCGGGTAGAGCTTCCCGTCGGTCGTGGCGCGGTCGATGATCGCATCCGCGCTCTGACGCAGGTCGTGGGAGTCGCGGTCAACGAGCTGGAGCTCCCATTCGACACCGATCGTGGAACGCTGGGAGGAACCGAAGGGCAAAGACATGTCGATCCTTTCGCTAGCTTCCTCCATTGTTGCAGGACGGCACGTGATGTCGGCGGAGAGCTTTCTTACAGGTTTTTAGCCAACCGTCGGCAGATGATCGCGCGGTGACGCCCGTCCACGCGCGTCGCGATGACGGTCAGCTGCTCGTCGCCTCCGCCCAGTTTCAAGGATTTGCGCAGGTCGTCGGGGCTGATGTCCGCCCCGCGCTTCTTGATCTCGACGCTGCCCGCGCCGCGCGTGCGCAGCTCGGCGGAAATGGCCTTCGCTCGCAGGTTGGTCACCGCGAGGACCTCGAAGCGGTCGTAGAAGGGGGAATCGGGCAGGTCATCCCCGGTCAGGTAGGCAATCTTGTCGGACACGATGCCCGCGCCGACCTCGTCCGCGAGGCGTCCCAGGAGACCCGATCGGATGACCGCGGCGTCGGGCTCGGCGATCGTCGTGCCCAGGGGTGCGACCTCCACGCGAGGCGCGGGGGCGTTGGGCGCGTACCCCTCGGGTGTGGAGAGCGAATGGGTGGCTCCGGCCTCGTCCAGGAGGAGGCAGGAGCGCCCGCGGCCCTCGGGGGACAGCGCGGGGGACCAGAGCGAGGCCTCGACGAGGTCGCCGCCCACGCTCACCCACTGCGCATGCCAGGAGGAGGGGACGTGCTCGTACGCGATGCCCGGCGCCACCTTGATGCCGACGCGCTCGATCGTGGAGGCCCAGCCGAGGGCGAGCGACAGGGGAGGGGACCACTGCTCGGGGTCCGTGATGCGCGCCGACCCGCGCGAGGCGCCCGTACGGCGGGCAGGGTCGGCGAAGATCGCGTCGACACCCTCGGCGGCCAGCTCGTCCATGTCGAGGTCCGTGACGTCGCCCAGGCGCACCTCGGCCCCCTCGAAGGCCCTCAGGTTCGCGGCCACGGCGCCGGCGGTATCGGGGTCGATGTCGACAGCCAGCACGTTCATGCCGAGGCCGGCGATCGCCATGGCGTCCGATCCGATGCCGCAGCCAAGGTCCGCGACGCGCGTCGCGCCGCAGTCCCTGAAGCGCTGGGCGTGGCGGGCCGCAACAACGAGGCGCGTCGCCTGCTCGAGGCCGTCGCGGGTGAACACCATGTGGGAGGCGAAGGGGCCGAACTTGGCTTGCGCGGCCTGGCGTAGGGCCAGCTGGGTGAGGACTGCGACCACTAGCTCCGCGTCGAGGCCGGCGGCGCGCAGGGCGGATCCGAGCTCGGGCATCGGGATGGGGTTGGTGGCCTGCTTCGCTTGCAGGGACTCCAGCAGCTCCCAGCCGGGGGAGGATAGAATGGGGGTCAGGGCGCTCACCCGCCCATTGTCCCATCTCTGCCTGGACGAGGCCGTGTGGGGTCTGCTGTCGGGGCGCGGGCGGCGTCTCGCCCTGGGTGAACGCGCCTGGCACTCAGCTTGCCCGAGTGCCAGGACCGCGCCTACACTCGTGGAGGAAGCGCGGGAACACCCGCGACCGGTCCTGCACCTGACCCCCGCGACGGCAGGGAAAGGACGAGCACCTTCGTGACAAAGAAGAAAGGGAGCGACAATGTCGATCTCCATCAAGCCCCTCGAGGACCGCATCGTCATCCGCCAGGTTGAGGCCGAGCAGACCACCGCCTCCGGCCTGGTCATTCCGGACACCGCCAAGGAGAAGCCGCAGGAAGGCGAAGTTATCGCCGTGGGCCCCGGCCGCGTGGACGACAACGGTAACCGTATCCCCGTCGACGTCAAGGTCGGCGACGTCGTCATCTACTCGCGCTACGGCGGCACCGAGGTCAAGTACGACGGCCAGGAGTTCCAGATCCTGTCCTCGCGTGACGTGCTGGCGGTCGTGGAGCGCTGAGCGCTTCGCACGCTGAACACTACAGGGGTGGCCCGGAAGGAATCCTTCCGGGCCACCCCTCTTTGTCGTTGGTGTCCGCGCCGTACGCGCTCGCGCCGTGGGTCCTCGCGTCAGGAAGCGGCCTGCGCCGCCTGGTCGAGGATCGTGTTGCGGATGTAGGCGACGTCGTGGTAGCCGCTCACGTACGCCTTGTTGATGAACATGGCGGGCGTGCCGGTGATGCCGTTCTGGTGAGCGCGCTCCTTGGCAGCCTTGACCTTGGTGGCGGTGTGGTCGGAGAGCATCGTCTCGCGGAACTTATCCAGGTCGGGCACGCCCGCCTTCTGTGCAAAGTCGACGAGGGCCTGCTCGGAGTACTGGGGATGACCGGTCGGGTCGGCCGCTGCGTACACCACGTCGTGGAACTCCCAGAACTTCCCCTGCTCGCCCGCGGCGATGCCCGCCTGGGCTGCCAGGGGAGAGGTCTCGGTGATCTGTGCCAGGTCGTACCACTCCACGCGCAGGGTGCCGTCCTCGACGAGGTCGGCGAGTGCCGGGTCGACGTCCTGGGCGTACTTCGTGCAGTAGGGGCATGCGAAGTCGGAGAAAAGAACCATCGTCACGGGAGCGTTGATGTCGCCCTTCGCCTGCGTGTCGTCGGCCTCATGGCGCACGAACGACTTCATGATCTCCAGGTTGCTCGGGTTTGTCTGGCTGGGCGCCGCCGTCTCAGTGTTCTGCGGCATCTGCGCGGCCGCGGTCGGCGTGGCCGCGGGGGTCGCCTGGCTCGCTGGAGAGGTGGAGGAGAGCTGAACACCCATCCACACGCACGCGCCCGCGAGGACCGCGGTGATCGGTGCGGTGACGAAGAACAGGGTCTTGTACAGGTTGGTGGAGGTGTCCTCGGCCTTTTTCTGCGAGGCCTTGGTGTCGTTGCTGGTCATGCGAGCTCCCGGAGAGGATGGGCGTTGTGGTGGGCAGTAAAAAGGTGCGGCATCGCGGTGGCGATGCCGCACCGGAAAATGGATGCGCGTTAGGAGACGCGGCGACCGCGTCCGGAGGAGCGGATCTCTTCGCGTCGTTCTTCTTCAGTCATTCCACCCCAGATGCCGTAGGGCTCCTGAGCGGCCAGAGCGTAGGACCGGCACTGCTCGATAACCGGGCAGGTCGCGCAGATCGCCTTGGCGTTTGCTGCGCGGCGCCGGCGCGTGGAGCCACGCTCACCCTCGGGGTGGAAGAACAGCTCGGTGTCCAGGTCTCGGCACGCCGCTTCGTACTGCCATTCCCACGCGTCAATCATGGGTCCGGGCAGACGGGAGACGTCAGTCATTGGGTGCCTCCTTCATGTCTGTCGTGCCGACATTTTCGGCACACGATGTCGGCAAGAATAGACACTTGCGCGGTAGTTATTCAAGGATCTTTCTCGAATTATGAGCCAGTTCTCAGATTGATCGGGTGCGTACTGTTAAAACGTGGAGAAATGGTAGGTGCGCAGAGTGAACAGATTGTGAATAACTTTTTGAACAACTTGGGTCTGAGCTTCCTGTCCCTTCCTGTGGCGTGCGCGCAGCGAACACGCAAGAATCAGAGCAAGGTACGGACGAGGCCCGGAGGGAGTGGACATGCCACGAGCCATACTGGCGCAGTCGGCGCTCGCCGACCGCTCCCGCACCATGTCCTCCGTGTCCGATGAGCTGGGAGTATCCCCCTCCACCCTGCGCACCTGGGAACGTCGCTACGGCCTCGGCCCTGCGCAGCGCGAGACTGGCGAGCGACGTCGCTACCAGCCCGAGGATGTTGACCGTCTGCGCGCCATGATCCACCACGTGCGCGCCGGCATGTCGGCCGCCGAGGCCGCCAAGCGCGCCCTCGCAGAAAGTACGCTCCTTCCTCGCCGAGGCCCGGCGAACGCCGCCCAGCTGCGCTCCGTCGCCCTCTCCGACGACTACCATCGCCTCGAAGAAGTGATCGAGGCCGCCGTCGCCAGCCACGGCCTCGTCCATACGTGGTCGCGCTTCGTCGAACCCACCCTCAAATCCCTGCGTGCCGATCCGGGCGGCGAACCCGTTGGCAGCGCACCCGCCCTCATGCTGGTCAACGCCTTCCAGCGCGTGTGCCGCTCCGTCTACCAGTCCCGCCCCGCCCGCTCTCTCGTCGGAGGGGACCGCGTCGCGCTCATCTCCGACTCGCTCCACGAGACCGCCGCCCAGGTCGTCGGCGTCGCCCTGGCCTGGTACGGCTGCGACGTGCGCATGCTGTCCAGCGAAAACTACGGGGGCGTGCAGACCCTGGACCGTTTCCGCGAGTACGTGCGCGGCGGCGTTCCCGCCCTCACCGTCGTCCTCGGATGCGGTCCCGCGTGCGCGCAAACGGTGGAAAAACTCGTCGCGCGATACGGAGTGCCCACGATCATGGTGGGAACGGACGCCCCCGAGATCCTCTCGCCCCAGGTGCAGCGCGTGCGCACCATCAGCGCCTGCGTCGAGGAGGCCCTCGCCCTCCTCGCGCCCCAGGCCGACCTGGAGCACGTCGGCCGCTCCTGACTCCCTTGACGGCTCGCGCGCAATTGCGCCCTCAACTGCGCGCACGCGGCCCCCACCTGCGCCCGCGGAGCCTGGACAGGTGATACCGTGAAGGCACGTACCGGCAGGAGAACAGTCATGAACGCCCCCTGGAACAACGAAGATCTGCGCCGCGCTTTTGACGCCGATTTTGACGCGCTCGTCGCCTTCGCTTCCCGGTCGAAGGCGCGGGTCGGTTTCGCCTTCCTGCGCGCCGACGGTCAGGTCGACCTCGGCCGTCCCCTCGACGCGCGCATCAGCGCCCGCATGACCCACGTCTTTGCCCTCGCGCAGATGCGAGGCATTGAGGGGGCCGCTCACCTCGTCGACCATGGCCTCGCCGCCCTCGCAGGCCCCCTGCGCGCGTCGAACGGCTCCTGGTACGCCGAGGTCGTGCCCACGTCAGAGAACAGCGCCACCCCCGTTCCTCGCGCGGTGTTTTCCCAGCGGGCCCAGTCAGCGATGATCGGTGCGGCCGCTGCTGCCGCCATGGTCGGGCACGAGGCTGCGCGCGACCTGCTCGCCGACCTCGAAGCGGACCAAGATCAGCGCTGGTGGGACCCGTGCGCCGGCGCCGTGCGCGAAGAGATCGAGGCCCAGACCGGCGTTCGCTCGCCCCTGCGTCGCCTCTCCACCAACCTCGATACCGCCCAGGCCTACCTGGCAGCCTGGGAAGCGACGGGGGAGCGCGTCTGGTTCGACCGCGCGCGCTCGATCCTGCGCCTCGTCGGAGAGATCGCCGCCCGCAGCGGCTTCGCCCTGCCCGACCTCTACGACGAAGAATGGCGCCCCCTGCCCGCCTCCTGCGACCAGGCCCCCGTTGAGCTCATCAGGCCCGGCGATACGCTCCCCGGCCTCGGGTTCAAGGCCGCCCGCCTCATCGGGCAGGTCCATGCGATCCTCACCCACATGGGCGAAAAACCCGGCCCCTGGATGATCGACACCGCGACCGCCCTCTACGATCGGGCCCTGGCCGACGGCTGGACGGACGAGGGCGTGGGCGGCATCGTCTACACCCTCGACCCCGCCGGCCTCGTCGCAGCCCCCCAACGCATGCACTGGGTCGTGTGCGAGGCCGCCAGCGCCGCCCGCGTCCTCGCCGAGGTCGTGGACCCCTCGCGCGCCGAGGAACTCGCCGTCGACTACGCCCGCGCCGTCGCCTGGGCCGACTCCCACGCGCGCGCCGGAATGGGCCGCTGGATCCACGAGGTCGCCCCCGATGGCTCCGTCTCCATGCTCGTGTGGGAGGGACGCCCCGACGCCCTCACCGCCGCCCGCATGCTGGCACGAGGCGCCGCCCCGATCCATCTCACAGTCACCGGCGCGACCGCCGCCCGCCACGCCTCCCAGGCCAGCCGCAGCGCGTCCTCCTGACGATCGCTGAGGGGCCCCGGCCTCGTCCCCCGATGCCCGGCTTCGAGGCCTGCGAGGAGGCGAGGACGCGAAAGCGCCACCGACCGCCTACAATTGGCCCATGGGAGAACTCGCAACACATGATCCTTTCGGCCTGACCGGCCTCACCTACGACGACGTCCTGCTCCTACCCGAGCTCACGGACGTCGTTCCTTCATCCGTTGACACGAGCAGTCGCCTGACGAAGAATATTTCGCTGCGCATCCCGCTCCTGTCCGCCGCCATGGACACCGTCACCGAGGCGCGCATGGCCATCGCCATGGCCCGCCAGGGCGGCATCGGCATCCTCCACCGCAACCTCTCCATCGAGGAACAGGCCGCGCAGGTCCGCCAGGTCAAGCGCAGCGAATCCGGCATGGTCGAGGACCCGGTGACCGTCGGCCCCGACGCCACCATCGACGAACTCGACAGCCTCTGCGGCCACTACCGCGTCTCCGGCCTGCCCGTCGTGAACGAGGATGGCACCCTCCTGGGCATCATCACGAACCGCGACCTGCGCTTCGTCCCCCAGGAGCAGTGGGCCACCCTGCACGTGCGCGACTGCATGACCCCGCGCGATCAGCTGGTCGTCGGCCAGGTCGGCATCTCCCGCGAACACGCCAAGCACCTGCTGGCCGAGCACCGCGTCGAAAAGCTGCCCATCGTCGACGACAACGACCACCTGACCGGCCTCATCACCGTCAAGGACTTCGTCAAGACCGAGCAGTACCCCAACGCCACCAAGGACTCGCGCGGGCGCCTCATCGTCGGCGCGGCCGTCGGCTACTGGGGCGACACCTGGGAGCGCGCCACCGCCCTGGCCGAGGCCGGCGTGGACGTCCTCGTCGTCGACACCGCGAACGGCGGCGCCCAGCTCGCCCTCGACATGATCCGCCGCATCAAGGCCGACCCGACCTTCGCGGGCATCGATATCATCGGCGGCAACGTCGCCACGACCGAGGGCGCGCAGGCGCTCATCGACGCGGGCGTCGACGCCGTCAAGGTCGGCGTGGGCCCCGGCTCGATCTGCACGACCCGCGTCGTCGCCGGCGTCGGCGTCCCCCAGATCACCGCGATCCACCTGGCCGCCCAGGCCTGCGGCCCCGCCGGCGTCCCGCTCATCGCGGACGGCGGCCTGCAGTACTCGGGCGACATCGGCAAGGCCCTCGTGGCCGGCGCCGACACCGTCATGCTCGGCTCCCTGCTGGCCGGCTGCGAGGAGTCCCCGGGCGAGGTTGTGTTCACCAACGGCAAGCAGTTCAAGCGCTACCGCGGCATGGGCTCGCTCGGCGCGATGAGCTCACGCGGGCGCAAGTCCTACTCCAAGGACCGCTACTTCCAGGCCGACGTCACCTCCGACGACAAGATCGTCCCCGAGGGCATCGAGGGCCAGGTGCCCTACACCGGCTCCCTCGCCCAGGTCATCTACCAGCTCGTCGGCGGCCTGCACCAGACCATGTTCTACCTGGGTGCCTCCACGATCTCCCAGGTCAAGGCCAACGGCCGCTTCGTGCGCATCACCAGCGCGGGCCTGCGCGAGTCGCACCCGCACGACGTGCAGATGACGACGGAAGC